>JBDHXS010000063.1:0-16475 GCA_039810845.1 Runella sp.
TTCAAAAAGTGCTTTAACGATATTTGACACAACGGAATCGTACTTCGTGCGATGGGAAAGTCTGTTGTGGTTTGCTTTCAAAAAGTGCTTTAACGATATTTGACACAACACAAATGCAGCACCGCCAAAGCCATTTTTTGTTGTGGTTTGCTTTCAAAAAGTGCTTTAACGATATTTGACACAACTCAGTAGTTAGCTCTTTGAGTGCATTAACGTTGTGGTTTGCTTTCAAAAAGTGCTTTAACGATATTTGACACAACGATGGCAAGCCCATCCACAAGCTCGTACGCGTTGTGGTTTGCTTTCAAAAAGTGCTTTAACGATATTTGACACAACAGCGTGTGGTTTATCGTACAGAAAGACAGAGAGTTATCCTTGAAGTTAGGATGAAAAAAACGTAAAAAACCCCCGTAGCGGACACTGGCTACGGGGGTTTTTTACGTTCTAATTCGGGATTTTTCTCAAAAAAGGGTAAGTTGTTTGGCGGGTTGTAGGGGTTTTTCTTTACGTGCCCCGTGAAAAAACTCAATCATTCCAAACTGCTTGTCGGTGATTTTCATAATACTTACTTCGCCCTTATCGGGAAGCCAATTTTTTACGCGCCCAATGTGGACTTGGGCGTTTTCGAGACTGAACGAGTGGCGAACATAGATAGAAAACTGCAACATCCTGAACCCGTCTTTTAGGAGTTTTTTTCGAAACTCGGACGCTATCTTGCGGTCTTCGGAGGTGTCGGTTGGGAGGTCAAACATCACAAGTACCCACATAATTCGGTATTGGCTAAAACGACTCATAAGGGCAGTTGCAGTTCGAGGTCGTTGTTTTTTTTATTGACAAATTCGGGCAAGGCCAATTTGCGGGCATCTCCGCCGAAGCATTTGGCTACGGCAGCCGTCAAAAAATGCGTACTGTTGAGCAACGGGCTGCGTTCGCCTCGGTATTTTACGTCGAGGGTAGCGATATTGAGTAGCTGCGCTTTGTGGTCTTTGGTGAGGGTATCGTACGATTTTTTACTATTCACTATCTGGCAAACAATGGCATCTACAAAAGGCCGATAAGGTTCCATGAGGTCGTCGGCAAGGGCAAAGGCGTTATACTTGTTGTGGTGATGAATGCCCAAAACGGGCAATAGTCCCGCGCCTACTACTGCCCTCGCTACCAAAGCCCGCAGAATGGCGTAGCCATAATTGAGGAGATTGTTGGGGGCTTGGTCGTTGCGGCCACGTCTGAAATTCAATTCGTTGGGAAACAGATGCGCCCAATAATGCACCGCTGCGCGGGCTTCGTAGTTATCGGGGTCGCCGCTTTTTACGTTTTTGGCGTAGGTAAGTAGCGGGGCGAACGGCCTGCCGAGACGTTCCAAAAGAGCCGCTTGATTTTTGATTTTTCCTACTACTATTTGTTGCCAAAGTTGTTTTTTGAGTGGTTCACTGGCGGCTATTTGTTCGCGTATTTGTACAGCTTGGGTATGATGCCCTTCGAGCGGAAGTAGCAATCCCGCAGGGTGATGCCGTTGGTCGCAAGTGACTATGGCTACGTTGTTTTCGAGTAGTTCGGTGAGTAACCCCTGAGAAATCGTAATTTGGGGGTGGTCGAGTACCACCAAGCCGAGGTCTTCAATGGGTACAGAGTGCTTGACACTTGGCAGTTCTTTGGCGGCGACAGGTTCTTGAATCACCAACTGTTCGAGTTTTTTACTCAAATAGTACGGATTGCCAAAATAAAGGGTACGTTTTATCATTGCGTTGAGGTAGTCATTTGATAATGAGAATTTTATCAAATAACTTGCCAACGCCTGATTTTTGACCTTAGAATTTATTAAACGGTAAAAAATGAAGAGGAGTTAACTACCCTTAGGCATCCTCTTCGGTACATCCATATAGTTTTTAAGATAATAACACCAACGGTGTTACCTCCCCCAACTGATTGACTTCCACTTTAATGGCTCTGATTTGAGAATGTTGCATTTCGGCAAAAGAGCGTTGGTCTTTCAGATTAAATTCTCCTTTTATGTATTTCGCGTTTGATTTTGATGAATTATGCTTCACAAAGCTAACTACTCCATATTCATATTTTTCTTGTAGTAACATAGAACTCAGCCCCGTTACCTGATACAATCTTTTGAATAAATCAGTACGGTCGTTCCATTGGATTTCGGTGGGAGATTCTTCAAAAAATACCACAAAATCCCCTTTTTTGAGGTTGGGGCAGAGGGGGTTGAGCGGTAGGGTTTGGCCTTTGTCGTTGGTGAGTTCGTCAGCAAAAAGTGCCTCACCTACCAAGCGTTTTTGTACAGCTTCGGCATTGGAGAGTAGTTCAAAGCTACAAATTCGCTTGGTTTCTCCCTTTTTGTTGGTGGTTTTGAGTTCGTACAAAGCCATGATGTAATTGCCGTCTTTTTCGGCGTAGCGGTTGGTAGTCACTATCTCTCCTTCGGTATTTTTTGCCGGGATTTGAACAAAGCTACGGGCGTTTTTGCTGATGGTTCGTACTTTTTTAATGACGGGCAATGCCCCCCCTTTTTTGCTGCTTGGGTTGGGTGCGCCATTGGGATAATCTTTGAGGCTGTACATATAGACGGGGTTTTGGCGCATTTCTTCTTCCGAAAACGCTTTATCGCCTTTGCCACCGTACTGCTCTAAGCGGCGGCGCAAAATTTCTCGTACTTGTACATCTACGATTTTATCCAAGTCTTTTTCGCTTTTAATCAGGTCGGGCGATAGTGCTTTTCGAGTTACAAACACTTCGTTTCTATCGAACGCTTCGGGGTGCGGCTTTTGTATTTTACCGAAAAAAGTCTCCTTAAACAACGCACCGCGCACGCTTTGCACTTGTTGTGTGTGGCGTCCACCCTTCTTTTTGCTGTGGTTTTTCTGCCTTACCAACAGGCGTTGATTTACCTGTGAGGCCACCAAAATCTGTTTCAAAGCCTCTCTTATTCCAGATTTGGGCAAAGGAAGGCGCGGAAGGCGGTATTCTGTATTGTCTTTAATGATTTTTCCGTCGTGGTCGGATGCGGCAAGGCGGAGTTCTTCGCGTATGCGGTGAAAAGTGCTAATTTGCTGCACGATAGCAGGCGAACAAAACCCGATAACGAGTGCGTCGAGCGCGTGGTGGCGGTGGTCGGTGCGGTTTTTACCTTTACCAAATTGAGCCAGCCACTCGCGGTAGTTTTGTATTTCGGTTTTGTTGGCTTCATCGTTTTTATTGGCAAAATGTCGCCACATTTCAATCCCTTTTTCCTCTTCGTACATCACTTCTTCGAGCAGGCCACTCACTCGCCACGAACGGCGGAGTTCGGCGGTCGCTGCTCCAGTGGTAAACTGTACATCGCGGCTTACTTCTTGGAGTTTGGTTTTGATTTGCCGGGCAATGTAAGAAGTATTGGTAAGTTGGTCGGGACGGAAAGTCTGCGGTACTTCTTCCTGCAAAAAGCGTTTCTGCTTTTCTGGACTTTTGGCAAATACTTTTTTGATGTGGTCTTTGAAGGCAGTGAGGTTGCCCGTGCCTTTGTCTTTCATAAATTCAAAGGCGGTTTTGTTGCTTTTTTGTTTGTTGGCTTCGGCGTAGCAGAGGGTCTTGTTGATGAAAGAATTGTCCATACTGCGGCTATATGGAATGATGTGTTCGATTTCAATATCGGCACTCATTAGTTTAGACAATGGGATAGTCTCAAAAGTATAAGGGCATTTCATGCCTTGTTCGAGCCAAAGTCGGTATTTTTCGATATGCAGGTCATAGCTTTTGGCGTCGTTCACAAATCGTTGAAACTCTTTCAAATCGTCCTGATTTTCACCCAGTTCGAGCCAAAGTTCAAATTTGTTGATGAGCGAACTATCGGGATAGATATTTCCAAACTTGCCATAGTTGGTCAAGAAAGCGGCATACGCTTTACGGCGATTTTCAGTTTCGAGGTTTCGGCTTCTGATTTTTTGGCGTTCTTGTTTGGGCTTTTTGAGCTCTCGCGTTGATTCTATGCGGATAGTAAGTTCTTCGGGATCAATATTATGTTTTTTGATAAGTTGATTGACCAATCTTACCACGCGCATGGTGGCTTTTTCCACTACGGGATTGCGTAGTTCATTGTTTTTGAGGTCGCTAATTCGGTTTTTGAGAGGGCGATTGAGGACATTTTGTTCTACATTGTAGCCTTCAAGTATAAGTGCTTCGCGTTCATGTACACCTCTTTTGAGGTGTCGCACTATTTTGTTTAAGACTTTTGTGGAGTAGTTGGCATAACCACTTGCCAAGTTGATGTCTAACAGTTTTTCTACCGTATCTTCCTCAAAAGCCCATTTTTGGGGGTCAGATAAAGTTTGGCGAAGCCAGCCTTCGTCGCTGCTCATGTAGAGAGCGTGCCAGAGGGTTTCGAGTTTGTTGGAGAGTTGTAATTCATCAAAAACAGCTACTCCGAGCGCCTCGCGCAAAGAAGCGCGGGTATGATTGCCTAAGAGACCATCTTTGCCAATTTCGTCGGTATTGAACTGAATACTTTTGGGAAGTTCCAGTAGTTCTTTGGCTTTTGTATGAGATAATTTGTCGAGATTTTGTAGTGCTAAAAAGAGGATTCCGCGCTGTTCATCATCAAGGGGTTTATTAAAAATATCAGGGTCTTTTTTGTCGGTCAAACGAATGTCCAACAATTGCTTTAACACCCTGAATTCCTGAAATATCAGCGAACTTGCTGGGGCACAACGCCTTTCTTTTTCGTAATGACATTTGCCGACGTACTTTTTAGGCGATTTAAGGGGGCGTTGATAAAAAATGCAATGGATTTTAATGGCTGCAAAGTTTTCGTCGGTGAGTAAATCGGGGTAAAATGCACGTTGAGTTTGCCAGATTTTATCAAATTCATCTTCGAGCAAGGCCCGTTCGAGGTGGCGGCCTTCGCGTCTTATCCCCCGCGACTGATGTAAGGAAAAATGATTATCTGTAACTAAGCCCCGTTCATCATAGGGTTCATCGGGATTGTGCCATTCGCCACGTTCGTAGAGTTCGAGGCTTTTTTCAAACATTTTACAAAAATACTGTCCCACTGTATGGCAGTTATGAACAGCCATGCGATTTTTGAGCAAATTGATTTCGGTTTTGATTGCTCCCTCTTCCTTTTCTTTTTCAGGGTCTTTTCCCGTTTCTTTACGGCTACTTTTGAAGCCTCGGTATTTGTTGAAAAGGCAAAAAATACGCCCTAAATCAGTAGGTAGAACTTGTTTTTCAAGGGCAGTTTTACGTATCTGATAGAGAGCAAAAGCAGTCATACTTTCCTCAAACTTGGGTAACATTCCCAACGATTTTAAGGTTTTTTGAAGTTTTGCTCGTCGTAGATGATACCGAAAACGATTCCTTCTTGCTCCTCGGTAGCCTCTTCTCTCGGCATTACGCGATTTTTCATTTTTTGGGTCTGTATTATCATTACCCATAGGAAATGTGTCCACGCCAATATCAAGAAGTTGGTAATTTTCATCAAAGACGGTGAAACCAGTGGAGTTTGTACCTGCGTCAAGACCAATGATGTGTTTCATAGCGTTGTCAAATTAAATTTAAGAATGTATATTTGTCACTGAAAGCTTATCACAATAAGGATTATTCCTTAGGCGAGCTTCGCCTGCCCTTCGGTTCGTCCGTTGGGCTTTTTATTTATGGCTTAAATGCAATAATACATAAAAATCCAATTTTCTAATCCCCCTTTGTGCCTATGTGGTTAGGAAGCAGTACCTTTGCGGAAAATTCTTTAAAATCGTAATTTGTCTCATCCAAAATCGTACATCCAATGGTTTCTACCACGATTGCCCGCGATACCCAAATTTTTGATTTAATCGCCAAAGAACATCACCGCCAAGAGTCTGGAATTGAGTTGATTGCTTCCGAAAACTTCACTTCTCCGCAAGTAATGGAAGCACAAGGCAGTGTGTTGACCAACAAATACGCCGAAGGCTTACCAGGAAAACGCTACTACGGTGGCTGTGAGGTAGTGGATCAAATTGAGCAAATAGCCATTGATCGTCTGAAAGAATTGTTTGGCGCTACTTGGGCAAACGTGCAGCCTCACTCTGGTGCGCAGGCAAATACAGCTGTATTTTTGGCGTGTCTTCAACCGGGCGATAAAATTTTAGGTTTCAACTTGGCGCACGGCGGTCACTTGACCCACGGTTCGCCCGTTAATATTTCAGGTAAATATTTCCAACCGTTTTTTTACGGAGTAGAGCAAGAAACTGGACTTATTGACTGGGACAAAGTAGAAGCAACGGCGCTGAAAGAGCGTCCTAAGATGATTATTTGTGGTGCATCTGCTTATAGCCGCGACTGGGATTATGTTCGTTTGCGGGCTATTGCTGACCAAATCGGTGCCGTACTTTTGGCTGATATTTCTCACCCAGCAGGGCTGATTGCCAAAGGATTATTGAATGATCCCTTGGAGCATTGCCACATCGTAACTACCACTACCCACAAAACCCTCCGTGGCCCACGTGGTGGGGTGATTATGATGCGCAATGATTTTGAAAATCCGTATGGTATCAAAACTCCAAAAGGCGAGATTCGTATGATGTCGTCTTTGTTGGATTCGGGGGTATTTCCAGGTACACAAGGTGGGCCGTTGGAGCACGTAATTGCAGCCAAAGCCGTGGCTTTTGGCGAGGCCCTCACCGACGATTATCACGATTATGCGGTACAATTACGCAAAAATGCCCATGCTATGGCACAGGCATTTGTTGACAAAGGCTATAAAATCATTTCTGGTGGAACTGATAACCACTTGATGTTGATTGATTTAAGCACAAAAGGCTTGACAGGTAAATTGGCTGAAAATACGCTTATCAAGGCAGATATTACGGTTAATAAAAACATGGTGCCATTTGATACCAAATCTCCAATGGTTACGTCAGGAATGCGCGTAGGTACTCCTGCCATGACGACCCGAGGACTCAAAGAAGTCGATATGGAGCGTATCGTTGATTTGATAGATACTGTATTGATGAATGCCGAAAATGATGCTAAAATTGAAACAGTAAAACAGGAAGTAAACAACTGGATGGCCGAAGTGCCTCTTTATAAGTAAAAAAGTTTAGGGTTTACAGTTTGTCCAAACCTAAAAACTGTAAACCCTAAACCTTAAAACCGAATATTTTAACTATTCTTCTCCAATAACTTCACCAATACCCCAAAATCTTTTGGATAAGGAGCTTCTACGGTGATGGGTGTACCATTCATCAATGTAAAGGAAAGCGAATAGGCATGAAGCGCCACGCGGTGCATGATGGGCTGCTCTTCTGTGTCTTGTTTTAAATTGAAATTTTTCTTCAATTCTGATAGATATACGTCTTTTCCACCATAAGTTGGGTCGCATACAATCGGTGCCTTTAGGCATTGTAAATGCACACGAATCTGGTGCATACGCCCTGTGATGGGCAGACATTCCACCAATGTATGTCTTTTAAAGGCTTTCAAGGTAAAGAAAATGGTTTCGGCTGCTTTGCCTTTCTGACGGTCTATTTTTACAGCCGTACCATCTTTAAGGGGGGCAATAGGTAAAAACACAGAAATACTATCGAAATCATGAACGCCATTGACTACGGCATGGTACCGTTTGGTAACTTCGCGGTGTTCAAATTGCATAGCCAGATGACGATATGCTTCTGGATTTTTTGCAATAGCCAGTACACCCGAAGTTTCTTTGTCCAGACGGTGAGCTACCTGTGCGTCAAAACTATACTCCTTAGCCATTCGTAAGATACTTACCGATTTGTCAGCAGTACGCTCGTTGATGGTAGGAACGTGGGGAGGTTTATTGATAACGATATAATCTTCGTTCTCAAATAGAATTAAATCTTTAAAATTAACTTTAATCATTAAGTGCTACACTTGATTTTGGTCAAGCTGTTTTGTGGTTATACAACCTTTGTTTGGTTATTTGCCACAAAATTAGCCTTTTATTTCACGACTTGCTAACTTGAGTCTCAAAAGGCAAGGCTATCAAGACCTGTTTTAACGGTTCATTTTGAAGTGATAAGTTGGCTTTTTCACCGTAAAGAAGTCGAAGTTTATGTTGAATACTCTGGAGACCGTAGCCACCACTGATAGGTTCTGGAAATAAGGGGCCATTGTCGTGAACAGCGATTTTTAACAAATCTTGGTCTTTGGTAATGCGGATTTCTATAATGCCTCGATCTGCGATTTTAGCAATACTGTGTTTGATGGCATTTTCTACTACAGGCTGAATCAAAAAACGGGGAATTGGAGCATTTTTTAACATCTCATCCTTTACGATAATCCGAAAAGATAGGCGATCACCAAAACGAACTTGTTCAATTTCCAAATAAGTGGCTACCATTTCCAGTTCGTTGGCCAGTGTATCAAAATAATCAGCAGTTTTATTAGTAACATAGCGGAACAACTTAGACAATAATAAGGTCATTTGCTCTGCTTTATCGGGGTCAAGATGCACTAAGCTCGCAATGCTGTTGAGCGAATTATACAAAAAATGGGGGTTGATTTTGGCCTGTAAAGCGTCTAATTCAGCCTTGGTTTTTAATTTTTCTAAGTCCAGCAACTGAAATTCCTGCTCCGTGATTTTTCGAGTTAGTTGTTTACCCTGCTTTTGGAAATAATGAAAAACGTTTGCCACAAAAATAGGACAGAATACATACAAGTACCAAGGAGTATCGTGGGTATGCTCTCCAGGATAGCGCTGATATACTGCCCCAATAATTTTACTTCCAATTTGAAAAAAAGAAAAAGTAATTTGGATAAGATAGGCAATACCGACTATGAGAGATAGCAATACATATTGTACCCATACCGTTTTAATGCGATGTTCAAGAGGAGCAGACAACCAATTGGTTATCACAACTGTCAATACACCACCGACGATATTATTTGCAACAATGTACTGATTAAGTTGTACGACAGTAGGATCCGAAGTATTGATAATCTGATTGGTAAAATAAATAACAGCACTGACTCCGTAAAACATAAAAGCACCCATTAAGACGCCCATTGCTGTTCCAAACCAGCCTGTGCGATACAGGACATGGGTGAGGGAGGTAAAACGATTTGAAGGTTCATGAGTCGTTGCTATCATCTCATGGTATTTGTTGGTATTTTGAAATCTATGAAGTACAATAAGGTTGAGTTTCTAAAACTCTTCTTCTCTTTGGTTAGTACGCGGAGAGTCGGGCTTGCCAATGTTGTCAATAGCGCTAATAATTCCTGAACCTTCTCGCCGCTCGACCAAATTATAATACTGAAATACGACGGCTACCAATACCAGTGACCTCACTAATACGGAGCCAACGGTAGCGATTACTCCGCTTATGGTCATCCAAATATCGTTCATTCCGTCACCGATTTGGAAAAAAGACGAAAGTGTAACTAATAGCGTAGGTATCTGAAAAACGTACCCAATGATACCCGATATGATTCCTACAATGATTAGTAGTCCAAAAGTTGACCACCATTTGTCTTGGATTAAGTAGAAACAGCGTCGAAAAGTATCTCCTAAGTCAAGATTTTCACGCATCATTACTATATACATCAAGGATAGGGTAACACCTACATAAATGCCAGGTATAATAAAAAATAAGGTGGCTATTACAGTAAAAATAGCCATTACGATAGAGTATCCAATGCCTTTTCCAATGTAGTCTTTAAGACGATGCCAGACAATTTCGGGAGTTATATTTCGATTCCCTTTTTCATATTCAAGCATATAGGCATTGGTCACCAAAGAAGCTGCCACACTCGCAATACCCAAAAAAACAGTCAGAATAAGTACAGAGCCTCCCATTTCATAAATAATCGAAAAGGGAAAATCACCGCCAGAACTCCCATTCAGAATTTCTTTCTGAATTCCCAGAATATTGGATTGATAGGAACCCATAAAAAAGCCGCCAATCAAAGCTGGCGGGCCCGCGATATACAACAGTGCCAACATTAAAGGTTTGAAATTTTGGATAACAAACTCAAAAGTAACGTTGATTTTTTGGCCAAAATCACGCTGTTGAAGGAGTACGATAGGGGGTTTCATGAGGAGTTAGGGGTTAAATGAGCTATTTCTTCGCTGTAGTTGTATAGGATAAATGACAAAGTACCAAACAATAAAAATTGCTGATAGAATTATAATACCGCCACTTATAAAGGGGGGTAATGTAAGGCGAGTAATAAAGCTTTCCAAAAATCCAGCGGCAACAAAAATAGGAACCAGCCCAATCACAATTTTCATTCCTTTTTTTGCACCTTGTTTAAAAGACTCCAAGCGGCTAAAAGTACGCGGAAAAAGCAGACTATGGCCCATGACCAAACCCGCAGCTCCTGCAATCACAATAGCGGAGATTTCGAGCGTTCCGTGAATCCAAATTTTCAAGACAGATGCCATCAATAAGCCTTTCCCGTAGAAAAAATACTGAAATGAACCCAGCATCACACCATTTTGGAGTAGTATTCCGATGGTTCCAAATGAAAATAAGATACCCATCACAAAAGCTACAAACGAAACCTTAATGTTGTTGACTGTAATTTGCAAAAACATATCGGCTTGCCCAGTATGCCCATAAATAGCTAATGGGTCACCATTTTTGATGTTTTCGAGGGTTTGATTTACATAACTATCGCCCATGATGAGCCGTACAAAGGTGTCATCATTAGCAGCAGAAACCCAGCCTAAAATACAAGCACCAAAGAAAAACAAAAACGCATATAGCAACTTAAATCGAGCTTCATACATTAGCAAAGGCAATTCTAATCTCCAAAAATTGGCAATTCGATTGCGGTCTTCTTTTCGATTAATAACCAATTTTTGGTGAAACTGTGAGGCAACTCCATTGAGATAGCGTGTAACAGTGGCTTTCGGATAAAAAGTTCGAGCGTAAGAGAGGTCATCAGTGAGTTCGATGAACCTTTCTGTCAGTTGATCAGCGTCATGGGCGGGAGTGGACTCGTATTCTTCCCACTTTTTTGTATTGCGTTTCACAAAAACAGCCTCTTTCATTATAAATGAGTGAATAAAGGAATGATTGAATGGGCGAATTCTCTATTTTGCGCAAAAGTTAGGAAAAAACCCCTTATTGACTACTGTAAACTGCTTACTATTTATGTCTGTCCGCATTCAAACTTCTCAAAATGTTGAATTAGAATACGAACCTGCCAGTATTGGTGACCGTATTTTGGCAACTATTCTTGATCGCCTGATTTATATTGGGTGGGTATTGCTCTGGATTTTGATATACAGTTTATTGAAACTAAGTGGTGATATGAGTGTATTTGTCGTTATTTTGACTATCGCTTTACCTATTATGATGTATCCGATTCTGACCGAGTATTTTTTGAACGGGCAAACCTTGGGTAAACGCGCTATGAATATTCGAGTGGTATTACTCAACGGAAACCAACCTACATTGGGAGCATATATTTTACGTTGGCTATTAATTTTAGTAGATACCGAATTATTAACTCCCTTGGTGGCGATTATTACCATTGCGGCCAACGGCAAAGGACAACGAGTGGGTGATATCGCGGCAGGAACCACAGTTATCAAAACCATCAAACGTGTAACCCTAAATCAAGTAACGTATCAAGCACTTCCCGAAGATTATCAGGTGACTTACTCAGAAGCATCTCAGCTCAATGACCGTGACATTGAAACCATTCGACAGGTGTTACGAAATAGAAATGAGGAACTTATGGAGCGAACATCCGAAAAAGTGTCTGGGGTATTGGGAATCACCAATGTAGCCGACGCGCGCACCTTTTTGTTGACCATCATTAACGATTATGCGCACTTAGCGGCCAAAGACGCGGAATAAATTATTTTAACACAAACTGGTTTATGCTTTTCATCCAAGACCTCATTCAAGAATATCCGTCGTATATAGAAATCCCTGTTCAGTGGGGAGATATGGATGCGATGCAACACGTAAACAACATCATGTATTTGCGGTACATGGAGTCGAGTCGGATTCGGTTTTTTTCTGATGTGTTGAAAATCGGTTTCAGCCCGGAAGGAGTAGGGGCGATTTTGGCCGAAATACAATGCAAGTACAAGCTTCCTCTTACCTATCCCGACACTGTCATAGCTACTTCTCGAATCTTACCGGATAGTTTGGATGAATTCAGCGTTAAGATTCAGCATTTGGTAGTAAGCACCAAACACCAACGAATTGCGGCCGAAGGCATCGCACGAATCGTTTTTTACGACTATTCAGAAAAGAAAAAAGCCTCCATTCCAGAAGCTGTAAAAGGGCGGCTGTTGAGAAGTTGAATAGAGAACGCCTGAAATCAAAAAAACGTTAAATTTGTAAAAACAAGAAAGAGTTATGACTCAAATCACCTTAAAAATAGAAGACGCTCTGGTAGAGCAGTTGGGAAGGGAAAAAATAGAGAGGCTTATAGAAGAATGGTTGCAACAATATCAAAGGCGTTTAGCTTTTCAGGAAGCCGCTGAAGAACTTTCTGTTGTCAATCTTTCCAACGACCCGCAGTGGCAGGTGGCCCGCTCATTGGCTTGGGAGACTTACCGTAGTAATTTTGAGAATTTGGCAAAATGAGAGATTTTGTCATTGATGCCAATGTGCTTATGTCTATGCTTATTAGTGGGAAAGCCATATATCGTACTTTACTGAAAGACTATAACTTTTTTAGCAGTGATTTCGCTTTTGTTGAAATCGAAAAATATCAAGGGATGATTCAAGAAAAGGCAAAGTTAGATGAAGATAGTTTTCAGCAATTTTCTTATTTGGTCTTTTCACAAGTACACTTCATGCCGGCTTATGTCATAAAAACTGAGTCTAAGCAAAAGGCCTTACTTTTAGTAAACGATATTGATGTTAAAGATGCGCCTTATGTTGCCCTCGCCTTGCAATTAAATCTCACTCTTCTGACCAGAGACCTCCCTCTTTATAAAGGGTTACGTAAAAAAGGACTTCAAAAGGTGCAATTATTCGATGTATTTCTTAGAAATGCATAAACACCTCTAAAAGTAGTATTTGAGGTGTTTATGGCGTAAAATACATAGAAGTTTGTTAGCTTCACTACCGTTTCCCCGTCGATTTCTGATAAAGTGCCAAAGCATCTGGCATCAATTTTTGTAAGTTCGACACCCGTGTGTTGTCGGCAGGGTGCGTGGAAAGCCACTCTGGCGGTTTTTGTCCACCTGCCTCGGCCATTCTTTTCCAAAAATCAATGGCTACGCGCGGATCATAGCCAGCCATGGCCATAAATGTAAGTCCTAAGCGGTCGGCTTCGCTTTCCTGACTGCGGCTATTGGGTAAAATATATCCCACAGTGGCGGCAGCAGGAGCTGCAATCCCGTAAAGGCTGCGCCAAATATTTTGCGTTTCCTGCGGTTTGTTAGACATCGCCACTCCCAAACCTACCTGACCGGCCGCCAAAACACCCTGCGAAAGAAGCCCCTGGCTCATGCGCTCTGCCCCATGGCTTGCGATGGCGTGTGAAACTTCATGCCCCATTACGACGGCAATACCAGCTTCATCGCGGCAGAGAGGTAAAATACCAGTATAGAAAACTACCTTTCCGCCCGGCATACACCACGCATTAACTTGTTTGTTTTCAATGACGTTGAATTCCCACTGAAAACCGTCAATAGCTTGGCTATAGTTGTTGGCAATCAAATAATCTTCTACTGATTTTTTAATGCGCAATCCTACCCTTTTAACCATATCTACTTGAGAGCCATTTCTCAATACTTTGCTAGTGTCCAACACCTCTTTATAACTACTAAAACTCATAGGGAGTAGTTCTTTGCTGTTGACCAGCATCAGTTGATTTCGGCCCGTAATAGGTACTTTTTGGCAGGCAACGACCAGCGTTAATGAAACGAAAGAAGCAATAAGAAATCTTTTCATTTTATTTCAGAATCAAAGGATAAACAAATCATTTATCATACAGGATGACAAAAATTGTGCTACTGCCTTGATAACTGCATAAGTGTAGCAAAAGATACCCAAATTGTGGAAATTTTAGTAAGTAAGAACCGTTTTATAGAACGGTAAATCTTGCTACCTTCGAACTTCTAAACAAAATTTAGATGCCATGTATTTGAGTCCCGATACTAAAAAGCAGAATAACCGAAAATACGATGCCATTGTCATAGGGTCAGGTATTTCGGGTGGATGGGCTGCCAAAGAGTTGTGTGAGAGTGGATTAAAAACACTTGTGCTGGAACGCGGCCGTGATGTGAATCATATTACGGACTATCCAACGGCGATGATGAACCCGTGGGATTTTAAACACCATAATAGCTTGCCGCCCTCATTTCGCGAAGAAAATCCCATCGTCAGCAAGTGTTATGCGTTGGATGAAGCCACACAACATTTCTTTACCAAAGATGCCGAACAGCCTTATATTCAGGAAAAACCCTTTGATTGGATTCGGGCGTATCAAGTAGGTGGGAAATCTCTGCTGTGGGCGCGGCAAGTACAGCGTTGGAGTAAGTTTGACTTTGAAGGTCCTGCTCGAGATGGCTTTGCTGTTCCATGGCCTGTTACTTATGACGAAATGGCTCCTTGGTATAGCTACGTGGAGCGATTTGCGGGTATCAGCGGCAACAAAGACGGCTTGGAAGGCTTGCCCGACGGAGAATTTTTACCGCCTTGGGAGTTGAATTGCGTGGAAAAACATTTGCAAAAATCGCTCAAAGAACACTATACCGACCGACACTTGATTGTGGGGCGTTGCGCCCATTTAACCAAACCCCAACCTTGGCATACCGCTTTGGGGCGAGGACAATGCCAAGCGCGGCATTTGTGCTATCGAGGATGTCCGTACGGGGCCTATTTCAGTTCTCAATCGGCTACGCTTCCTGCTGCGCGCAAAACAGGTAAGCTGACCTTGCGCCCGAATTCAGTAGTGCATTCAATTATTTATGACGAGAAAGCAGGCAAAGCCTCGGGGGTTCGCGTAATTGATGCCCAAACCAAAGAAGTGATTGAGTATTTTGCCCGGATTATTTTCTTAAATGCGTCGTGTTTGGCGAGTAATCAAATCTTACTCAATTCAACTTCTCGTCGTTTCCCCAAAGGGCTTGGGAATGACAATGAACTGCTGGGAACTCACGTAGCTTTTCATAATTATCGGGGCTATGTATATGCCGACATTGACGGATTTGAAGACCAATATTATTTTGGACGTCGTCCCACTTCGGGTTTTATGCCACGTTATCAAAATGTGCACAAACAAGAAACTGATTTCTTACGTGGCTATCTTGTAGCTATGAGTGCCAGCCGAGGTGGGTGGGGGAGTGCGGCTGGTCAGGAAGGTTTTGGGACTGATTGGAAAGATGCTAATAGCAAACCTGGCCCATGGCATTTGTTTGTTCAGATTCAAGCAGAAACCATTCCTAAACTTCAAAATCACGTTCGACTCAGTCGCGCCCAAAAAGATCAATACGGTATCCCTTTGCTGGTTACTTCTGTTGGTTATGATGATAATGACGAGAAAATACTCAAACATTTTTGGGAATCCAATACCGAAATGCTTACCAAAGCAGGTTTTAAAAACATCCGTACTGTAGATAGTAAACAAGCTCCGGGATTGGATATTCACGAAATGGGCGGGTGTCGCATGGGTTCAGATCCTAAAATGTCATTAGTTAATAAATGGAATCAATTGCACGCCTGTAAAAATGTTTTTGTTACCGACGGCGCTGCTATGACTTCCATCGGCACTCAAAATCCCTCATTGACATTTATGGCACTTACAGCCCGTGCTGCTCATCATGCGGTACAAGAAATGAAGAAGAAGAATTTATAAAACCATTTTTACTAATTTTGACGAGATTTTGAACAAGTACTGGTTCAAATTTCTAAATTTGAATCCTTGAGCATCCAAGTTCTTATAAAATTATAAATCTGATGAAAAACCTTTCAAGACTTACCTTTATTGTTGCCATTATTATGCTTTGGGTGCTTAAAAGCTATGTGGCATTATCTCAAACTTCGACTGAAAATGTGGTAGCTGATATTGAAAAGCAACGTTTTGCCGCTTTAGTAAGTAAAGACTATGGGTATCTGGAAAAAGTGTTGGCCGAAGACTTATTTTATTGCCATTCCAATGGCCTAATTGACAATAAAACGTCTTTTATCCAATCCATAAAAGAAGGCAAATTGACCTATCAGGAAATGAATGCGGAGGAATTGAAAGTGCGGGTTTATGGAAAAACAGCCGTAATTACAGGAGTTTGCGGAGCCAAAGTATTGAGTAATGGCCAGCAACTCAATACGCGATTTCGTTTTACAGACGTTTACGTAAAAAGTAAATCGGGCTGGCAAATGGTTTCTTGGCAGTCGCTTCGAGTACCATGATTTTTGAAAAACGAATGCAAAATGAGTTAAACTTTTTTAAAATGCAACCATAACGAGCAAACATCCGTCTTCTATAATAGAAGAGAATAACCGTCCTGAAAATAGGAATTTACCTGAAAACTTGCAGATTTTTCAAAAAAAACTGATATTAGAGCGCAATAT
>JBDHXS010000064.1:0-16334 GCA_039810845.1 Runella sp.
ACGGGAAAAACCACGTCCAGTTGTCGGAAGTAGGCCAGTGGTCTTTTTTGCCAATTCCTTGGAAGAACAACCCCAATCGGAAGTTCTTGTAACTGATACCGCTGTTGATACCAAAAGTATAGCGAGGCGTAGAATTACCAATAATCTTACGGTCGCCAGGGTTGCTGATGGTATTATTTCCCAGCGTGATATTACCGTCGCCATTAATATCAGCATATTGAATGTCTCCAGCTCTCCAGTTGTTACCGATGTTGGTTTGTTTAGGCGCTTTGGCTACGTCATCGGCTGTTTGGAAAATACCGACGGTTTCAAATCCCCAAATTTCGCCCAATTGCTGCCCAACGCGGTAGTTATTAATAGCCCCAGTAGGGTTATTGAACTTCGTAATTTCGGCTGTCCAATCCGAAAGCGCCAGTGTTACATCATAACTCCAATCTTTTTTGATACGGTCACGCCATGTTGCAGCCAATTCCCAGCCTTTGGTACGCAAGTCTGCCGCGTTTTGTTGAGGGGCGTTTGTTCCCAAAATGGCAGGATAGGTCACATTCATAAGCATATCTTTGGTATCCCGCGTAAAGAGGTCAAAAGAAGCGTCCAAACGGCCTTTCAGCATCGTAAAATCAAGTCCAATGTTTTTGGAAACCACGGTTTCCCAAGTTAAGCTTGGGCTTACTAAGCCTGCCGCTGTCACAATAGGAATGGCCCCAGTACCAAAGATATAAGGAGACTGCCCTATTCCCATGGTAGAGACATAAGGGTAAAAATTGTTGCCTAATAATTGATTTCCGAGTGTTCCATACGATGCCCGGAATTTTAAGTTGTCCAGCCATTTGCTGGTACCAGCCATAAAGTTTTCGTTGCTGATACGCCATCCTGCGGAGAAAGAGGGGAAGAAACCAAAACGGCTGTCTTGCGGAAAGCGCGAAGTACCATCGTAGCGTCCGTTCAATTCAATCAGATAACGCTCTCTGAAGTTATAGTTCAAGCGGTAAAAAACACCCCGTAATGCCACATGCGACTTGCTACCGAAAGTCTGCTGAACACCCGTCGTGGCATTTAGGTCAGTAACCAACGGCGTGATAAGTCCCCGTGCCTGTGCACCCGAGTAGCGGTTTTGCCCACGTTCTTGGTTGAAACCCACCATGGCAGTCACGTTATGATTGACAGGCAGTGGCAATTTATACTCCGCAAAAGCATTGAATACGTAGTATTGGTTATAGTTGTTTTCAGTACGAATCCAGTCGTCACCACTAAAGCCATTGCTAATCAAGTTGGCTGCCAGTAGGTTAGCGTCCACAATCTCAATTTTGCTTTGTACGTCTTGGTACATGCGATTGAATATATTGTAGGAGAAATCTGAGCGAATCTTTAAGCCTTTCAATGGCGTAAGCGTTACGCCTTGCGTAAGCCATATATCATTGTTGGTGTAAGTAGTCCGACCGCCGTCTTTGAGATAGGGGAAGAAGTTGGTTCCACCAAAATATTTGCCGATGTATGGCGCATACTTATCGCGGTCGCCTTGGGTAACATAAAATGATAAGTCTGGAAACTGAACAGGCATAATGGGTGGTACCCGCGCCAACGTATTGATATTGACATCCCAGTTATAGAAGTGCGGTTTATCGCTATTTTCAGAGTTGAAAACTACTTTTTCGTCTAAACTCAACCAATTGTTGACTTTGAAGTCGGCTTTCACCAAGATGTTATAGCGCTTGAATTTTTCGTTTTTTGCACTTTCTTTCAAATAACCATCTTTGCTAAAATACCCCAATGAAACAAAAAACTTGGATTTGTCTGACCCACCCGATACCGACAAATCCGACTGATTGGTCGGGGCATAGTCAGTCATAATTTGGTCTTGGTAGTTGTTGAAACCATAGTAGCGAAGTGCCCCATTGACTACTTTCCATTGTGGGGCTGTGGTAGGGTTTTCGGAATAGGCTTTCGTACCCGCTACCATGTCCGCATCGTAAGTAGGTACACCACTTGTACGGATATTGGCCGCGTTTCGAGCTTGCACAAACTCATAAGGGTCGGTCACAACATCCATGTTGAAAATGGGTTTGGCCAATGACGTTTGCGTGCCAAAGTTGACAGTTACTTTGCCACTTTTACCGCTCTTGGTCGTTACCAAAACCACCCCAAAGGCTGCCCTTGCCCCATAAACAGCCGCAGCAGAAGCATCTTTCAATACACTAATGCTCTCGATGTCATTGGGATTGATTCGGTTCAAATCCATAGGTACATTGTCCACCAACACGAGTGGTGCCCCGCCGTTGATAGACTCATAGCCCCGAATATTGAACGTAACAGCAGCAGCAGGGTCGCCATTACGAACATTGACGTTCAAGTTTGGAATCACACCTTGCAAACCTTCCCCTGCATTGGCGATAGGTCGATTCATCAGTCGTTTGCTATCGGCAGTACCTACAGCGCCTGTTAGGTTTACTTTTTCTTGTACCCCATATCCAACCACTACTACCTCTTCCAAAGCTTTGGTATCTACTTCCAAGGCCAAATCAACGGTAGAGCGACCACCTACGGCAATTTCTTGCTTTAAATAGCCAATAAAACTCACAACAAGTGTTGCGTTATTGTTGGGCAATTTCAGGGTATATTTTCCTGTATTATCAGTTGTAGTTCCCTGATTCGTACCTTTTACGAGGATGCTTACGCCAGGCAAACCTTCCCCATTTTCAGCCGCCGTAATACGTCCCGAAACGTTTTGACTTCGGGCTACGCTTGCCAAGCAAACTAGTGCCAGAATACTCCCACAGAGCGTATTCCTAACCGTTTGCCAACCCATTTGTAGTTGTTTTCTCATTGATAAAATAGAGTTAAGTGATCAAAGAATTATAGAGTGAAAAAAATAAAAATCAGTGTGTTTTATGTCTTTCTCAGACAGTAGTAGATTAAAAAAGTACAATAGCTAGATACCAGACCAAAAGCCTTGATTTATCGTAAGAACAAATAATAGTCTTTTTTCTACCTTATTTTTTATTGGTAAATTACTATTTAATAAACAAAAAACTAATAAAAGTTAGTAAAAAAGTTTTGCAAACGATTGCGGTTACGTTTGCAGAGCTAAGTTAAAGTCAGGTAAAATCTATTAAAAGGTAAATAAAATTGGAGTGTAGGCTACTTGCATTCCCACATAATTCTAAGACTTTATCTAAAATTCTTGGCTTCTACTCTCAGAAATATTATATTTTTTATTGATTACTATCACAGGTTTTATTGCCACTACTTTTGTTGAGGCATGTTTAAGATAGCCAAGAAATTAGGCATTGTTTTTTGTTAAAAATGAGAATTAAGGAGACTAATTCCAGCGAATATCTTTAACCAGCTAATCCTTTTTTTGTAAGTTGCGGTAGAATTCAAAAATCGTAACCAATCATGCTTAAACTTGGATTTGTAAGTGCTAATTTAGCCGATTTTGGCTATGAACATGTGATAGATTTTGCTGCCAATCACGGATTTTCGTGTGTCGAAATCATGTGTTGGCCTACTGATAATGCCGATGCTCGCCGCTATGCAGGAGTCACGCATATAGATGCCAATCGTGTATTGACCGATACAACTTATGCACACAATGTGATGTATTATGCCAAAGAAAAAGACATAACCATCTCAGGGTTAGGATATTACCCCAACCCTTTAGACCCCGACATTGAAAAGGCTGTTTATTATCGCCAACATATCAAACAGTTGATTCGGGCCGCTGCTAAGTTAGGCTTACACAATGTTAATACATTTATCGGGCGCGACCCTTCCAAAAACATTACAGAAAATCTCAAAACTTTTAGTGAAGTATGGCCTGATATTGTGAAAGTAGCGGAAGAACACAATGTAAAAATTGGCATTGAAAATTGTCCTATGTTTTTTACCAACGATGAGTGGCCAGGTGGTAAAAATCTGGCTACTACACCAGCGATATGGGATCGGATGTTCGAAATTATTCCAAGTCCAATCTTAGGACTCAATTATGACCCATCCCATTTAATTTGGCAAATGATGGACGAAATAAAACCCATTTATCAATACAAAGACCGTCTGCACCACATTCACCTCAAAGATGCTAAAGTCTATAAAGATAAGCTCGATCGAGTAGGTATCATGGCTAATCCACTTGAATACCACAGTCCCAAACTCCCAGGGTTGGGCGATGTTAACTGGCGGCAATTTTTTGCGGCACTTACCGACGTACGCTACCGTGGCCCCGTCTGTATCGAAGTAGAAGACAAAGCCTATGAAGGCAGTATCGAAGATGTAAAGTCGGCTATTCTGACCAGCAGAAATTATCTAAAACAATTTTTGGGCTAAACGCACGAAAAGTATGTCTCAGCAAAAAGCCCCTCCGAACAAATGTCGAAAGGGGCTTTTTTTTCATGGTGTGGATAAAATCGAAAAACTATTTTTATTTGCTACCTCCTCGGCGTCCTCCACCGCCTCCGCCACCACCTGCTTGCCCACCGCCATCGTTGGAGTTGTCGCCACCTTGTTTTGTATCGTCGTTATTAACACTCTTCTTACGTTGGAAGAAATTGCCATCGAAAGTCATTTTACCAAAACGTTTACGGAAGGTAATGCGGAAACCTCGGTTGTACATGAAATTTACCTGTTCTTGGGTAAATACATTGCCTGGGGTATTACTACTTAAATTAGTACGCTGCTTAAACGCATTTTGCAAAAAGTTCTCAGCCCCAAATCCTAAACTGGCTTGTTGTTTCTTAAATTCTTTCAACAGGTTGAAGCTATAACCCATAAATCCTCCCTGTGTGCCTTGCAACTGAATCTCGCGGGCACGACCAAAACCAAACATTTGTGCGCTCCAGTTTTTGCCCAATTGATACTGAATTTGTCCAAAAAGATTGAATGTCCAGTTTTGATTGCTAATTCCTAAAGCAGAGCTATTTAGCGTAATGTAGCGTACATCAACGTTTCCATTAATAGTCAAGCCAGTAACGGGTTTTACCATCGCAAAAACGTTGAAACCATAGGCACGGTTGCTACCGATGTTCTGAAAAGTCGTCAACAGCGAATTGTTATTAACTACTACTGTTCCTGTACTTACTCCTTGGGCTTGGGTCAGTTGATTAAACAATTCCTGTCCACCACGGTAACGTACTGTTTCGATAGAATTATCGGTCATTCTGGTGTAAGCGGAGAAGTTCAACGTAGTCGTTTTGAAGAACGTACTTAAATTAACCTCAAAATTGTTAGTGTATTCAGGATCAAGATTAGGGTTACCGAATGAGATATTAAATGGATCGCTTTGTGAGACGTTAGGATTCAGGAATTGAATCGAAGGCCGCTGAATACGACGGTTGTAGCTTACCCGAATTGTCTTACCTCCTCTTAAACTTTTGGAGATTGTCAAACTTGGAATTAATGAACCAAAATCTGGTAAATCTACTTCAGGAGCATCTTGGTACTTGGCTGCCAACTGCGTATATTCATATCGTAAACCAGGTTTAAAGCCCCACTTATTTTTGGTTTGAAACAAGAAAGACAAGTAACCCGAGAAAACGTTTTGGTCATAACTAAACACATTGGTACGAAGCGGGTTAGCAATGTAAGCACCACGGCCTGTACTATCATAATTGAACCGGAAATCGCTTTCGATATGGCGTAAAATCATCTTCGCACCCGTTTCAATTTGCGCATACTGACTCAATGGGTCTTGGTAGTCAATCTGAATAGTTCTTTCTTGGGTTAAGCTCTTGTTGGGATTATTTTCTCGGTACGAGGTTTCACCCACAGAGGCTCCTTGATATTGATTACGCGTATAGCTATTGTCACCTTTGTTTTGGCTAAACTGCGCCAAAATACTAAATTCTTTATTTTCTTTTTCAAATTTACGCGTATAATCAAGGTTCATATCCAAGTTGTTACCCATATTTTTGGTATCAATTTGGTTGCCGAAAGAAGGCGTTTTTGTAGTCCCAACGAAAGAATATGATTGTTGATTATTTTCTAAATTAAAAGCACGACGACTATTCCGGACACTAAATGTCACATTGTCTTTGGCGGTAGGCGAATAGTCTAAACTCAACTGAGCGTTTCCGAATCCACCTAACTGCTGTCCATCATTTTCTTGTCGAGTCCGAAGGGTTTGTCCATTCGCCAACTGACGGCTGATGTCAATGTAGCCACCCGTTGGAGGATACATCATTCGACCACCTGCATTTACGGAAACCCCTAATTTCTTAGTACGAAGGTTTACATTTCCAAACAAGTTGCTGGAACGGTTACCACCGGCCACATCAATCGAACCTGTAATTCCTTGAAGGTTGTTTTTCTTTGTAATGATATTGATAATTCCCGCTGAGCCCTCTGCATCATACTTGGCTGATGGAGAAGTAATTACCTCAATGGTTTTGATTTGATCAGAAGGAATCATTTTCAAAGCATCAGCCACACTATTGGCAACGATGGTTGAAGGTTTGCCATTAATCAAAACACGAATATTCTGACTTCCTCTCATCGAAACGTTTCCGTCCAAATCCACCGACAGCATCGGCACTTTACGAAGTACGTCTCCTGCATCCCCTCCTGAGTTAGAAAGGTCTCTTTCTGCATTATAAACGAGCCTATCTACTTTATCTTCGATGATTGCCTTCTCACCCACGACCGTTACTTCAGCAAGCGTTCGTACATCTGGTGGTAAACTTACATTTCCTAAATTTTTCTCTTTATTTCCTTTACCAATAGTTATTTTGGCTATTTCAAAGTTTTTGTAACCAATAAAACTCACTACAAACTTAAAATCTCCATCAGGAACACCTTTAAGTAAAAATGCTCCTTTTAAATCGGTTACGGTTCCATCTACTGGTTTACCTGTCTTAATATCAAAAATAGCTACAGTTGCGTACTCGACGGGTTTATTAGAAACTGAATCTACAATGATACCCGAAATACGTCCATTTCCTTTTGGTAAATCAGGAATACCTTGTTGCTGTTGTTGCCCCATACCTCCTGGGCCATTACGATCTCCTCCGCGTCCCATACCTCCACCAAAACCTCCTCCTCCTGGAAATTGGGCTTGGGATGTGTAACTAATACCTAAAACGGCTGTCAGAATGTAAAAAAAATGTTTCATTAGAATTGTTTATAATAGATGTCTGTATGAGTAAGACAATAATTAGAGTACAAATGTTGCTCTCAAAGCAATAGAAATGAGAGAAAAACGACCAAATGCAAGGTCTAAACGACTAAATAGGGTGAAATCATAGACGAACTATTAGTCAAACAACGGCCAATTGACCCCAAAGCCCAACGAACGCCCCACTACGGGGTAAAATGGGGTAGAAAAATAACCAGGATTGAAAAGTCCTTGAAACAACCCTTGAGCAGCATTGGCCATTTTCACAAATAGCCTTACCCGATTGATTCGGGCATTTAAGAAGAATTCCGAATAGACAACGCCTTCCGTTTTGATACGATTTTGAAGATGAAATTGCTGCGTTAGTGGCATGTAGGCATCAGCATAGTATGCCGATTTGTAGTGGAATTCGCCTCCTACTTGTAGATACAGGACTTTATAATATACAAAATCAAACGCCACACGAAAATTGGCAAAAAAGCGCGGAATCCGCATGATGTTGTCATTAGACACCAACGTATAATAAGTCTGCGCCCAAAACTGAAATTTTCGGGGTCGCCATTCTGTTTGCGCTCCTATTCGTAACACACTAAACGCACTCGTAAACTGCCGCGCAACGGCAGCCGTATCATAATAAAAATAATTGTTAATCAGGTGGTAGTCTAAACGCGGGCTAAATCGTATTTGCTTGGTATTGAGGTTTATTTGTCCATAAATATTATTGGAGTTGACCAAACGGGAGGTATTATCCCAACGTAAATGATTACTATTGTAAAACTGCTGGAGGAGCGTCGGAGAGGAAAAAACAGAATAATAACCCGCAGAAAACCACTTACTTACAATTTCTCCTTTGACTTTGAAATCTCGTCCCAGCAAGTATTCAAACTCTGCTGTGGCGCGTTGGGTACTGTCTTTGAGGTAATATGCCAACCACAATCCTACAAAATTCTCAAAACGTCTATGTATGGAACTCCCATTTGATATACTGTCTAATGAAAGGCTTTCTTTTAAAATAGTCAATCTTCTTATATCATGGTTTTCAACCATATTTAATATCCTCTGACGGTAATGTGCACGATAATTAAATCCTTTGTAGCGCCCTTTAATTCCAAATTTATTCTCAATTAGACGAAAATTTACTTCCTGACGAGTGGTATTAGCATTATATAAATAATCACGATAAGAAAGAGTTTCGACACGTGAAAAAGTTGGAATACGATAAATGGAATCAGGGTAATAAAAACGATAAAAACCGTAGGTCTGTGCTTGGCTTAAATCAGCATCAGTGTAGAGATTAATACTTCGCTTGTAGTCAAAAATATGATATACCTGAAATCCTTGGGCCAGTACATATTGCTGATAGATATGCCAATTGTTACGCCGTTCCCACGATTGTGCTGTTTTTAAAACAGCCGAAGGGTTATTGTATTCTATGCTTCCATCAGGTTTAAAATTAAGACTGTCGGGCGACATGCCTCCCTGCTCATAGGCACTGTGATTCAAATGGTTAAACTGCCCCATCAACAAATATTTATCGTCTTTAGAACGATAGTTTCCGTGAAACACAAAAGCCCAGTTTTGGGTTAAATTGTTTTGAGGGTCAGCAGTTCCGCTTGTGCCAAAGTATTTGTTGGTCGTAAAACGCTGCGCATTGATACCCAAATTAAGACGCGGGGTCAGGTTTTGATTATGGTCAAATCGGGCAATATTTTGTCCCAAACCTCCCAATGCTAAGTAAAGATTCGTATAAGGTGATTTGGTATCGTAGTATTTTACTTCATTGGTTGGATAAGCATAAGGCGTGTAAGCATCATAGCCAAATTGTGCTCCCAACTGCTCTGCTGGTTGAAAAAACACCGAACGCGAAGCCGTTCCCAGATTCCCTAAATCAACCAACTGGAAATTGGCGCGTTGTACAAAATTGTAGCGATGAAAAGCATCGTAGGAAGTATCTATTTGATACAGCGTTTTGCGATTGTTGAAGACATCTTCTTCCAAAAAATAACGTGCCGTACGGGGGCCATAGATTACTTTGGTAGAGTCATCTATTTTAACCTGCCCTCCTTGTCCCATGCCACCCTGCTGACCACCACCAAATGTCCCGCCAGTCGGCATCCTAATTTGACCGCAGACTGTCAGCGACCAAAAGCCACAAAAAACGATAGTTAGCCACTTTTTCACGTTGCAAAGTTAGTAGAAGTTTACAGTTTATGGTTTGCAGTTTACCGTCTGTAGTTTATGGTTGGTAGTTTAGAGTTTACCATTTATCATTTAAGATTTGATTATCAACGATTTGACAAATAATCCTCAGAAAAAATTAAGGAAATTTAACCTTTTGATTATACGGTTAGGGATTGTCCTATAAAGGGTGTTAATTTTGTTATCATCTTAAATGAAGTGTCAAATGACAAGGTACGCGTTTACTTATAATCAAGAGATTGGTCACCAAGGCCAAAGCCTTGTCCCACATTTTCCCGGTGGATTGTCGGGCGTGACGATTGGCCCCGGCTACGATATGGGAGGCCGTACTCCAGAAGAGATTTACGAAGATTTAACCAAAGCGGGAATTCCGCCACAGACGGCGCAATTATTCATGGATGCCGCCTACAAAACAGGTGATGAAGCCCAAGAATGGGTCAATCAACATAGCGATGAGCTTTATATTACAGAAGAGCAACAACAAGCCCTATTTGACCACGTACTAGTAGATGAATACGAACAACGTGTAAGGTTACAATTGGCGCACTTCGCCGACGAAAGCGACAACATAACGCATGACATGATTTCGTGGGAAAACCTTTCTGAAAAGCAAAAGCATATTTTGTTTGATTTTGCCTACAATCCTGGCTTAAGCAAATTCCCAACGCTCACCGAAGCTGTATTGCGGGAAGATTGGGACACTGTGGCGCAATCATTTGAACGGTTTTCAGCAGGAGAACCCCTCTCCTATCGAAACGATACATTTTATCAAACCTTTTTAGATCCTAATGCACCTCCTATTTCTTCTACGCTCGAAGTAGCCGAAATGATAGAGGTAGTAGAAACACCCGAAATTGAGACCATCGAAGATGTGTGGGCCAACGACCACTATACCGAAATTCCTACGGTCGAAGAAACATCGCTCATTTCTCATCCTGAACCTGATATACAGCTGGGAAATTTATTGGATGACCCCGATTGGAATATCTAAGACATAAAAAGGGCTTCGGGTACTTCTACCCGAAACCACGTTTTTTAATCAACAAATCCCTTAATCCGCCAGCGGTTTTACCATAATATCTTTGTAAAAAACCTTGCTCTTGGGGTCGTGGCCCTGAAGGGCAAACGTACCGCTACTTATTTTTCTTCCTTCGCCTGGCTTATTTCCTACTTCATCAGGTTCTATATAATCTATCACTGTCTTATCATTAATTTTAATGGTGATGTGTTTGCCTTTCACGATAATTTGCTCCGTGTACCATACGTT
Organism: Runella sp.; assembly: GCA_039810845.1. GTDB lineage: Bacteria > Bacteroidota > Bacteroidia > Cytophagales > Spirosomataceae > Runella. The sequence continues at coordinate 10,572 of JBDHXS010000064.1, forward strand.
GTCTTCTACAAATACATCTTTTAAATCTCGTACTCCATACAAACTACCAGTACGACGCCAATCGGTATGTGAGTTATTTACTTGTACTTCATAACCTTTTGAGGGCCAGCCACCTTCTTGGTATTTGGTATGAAAGTACATCCCAGAATTTGAGCCTGGAGTAGTCATAACCTGCGCTTTAAATTCAAAATTCTTGAAATTATGCTCCCCTACTTTGCCATCATAAAACAAGTGAGCCCGCGGGCCATTGACTACAATAGTGCCATTTTCAACTTTAAATGAGCTTGCATTTTCTCCCACCTTCCAGCCGTCTAATGATTTACCATCAAAAAGCGAAATCCACTTTTCTTTTTTTCCACCCTGTACAAAACTCATACAGACGGTCAACAACACTAATAAAGGGATTACTGAATATGATTTTTTCATAATTTATGTTGATTAAGGTTTGCAAATGAATACATTACTAAAAAGAAAAATAGCATCATAAAATAACCACAATCTCAGGAAAAAGACTGAGATTATGTGACCACAAAATCAGATAGGGAAAAATAGTTATCAGAATGACGGTAAAAAACGAAATTAGCTTTAAGTTAGCTATCAAAATCTACAACCTTTCTCAGAAATGAAAAATATCAGAAAACCCTTCCTGAGTTTTAAAGCAACCTGTTTGTTTGTAGGCGGGTTAGACATTTTCTTAGCAGGTGGATTATTCGTACAGGGTCTCATGAAAAGCATGAGCAACTATAACGTTCCCACTTCCATCTTGGCATCTCCGCATTATTATGATGCTATTTTTTGGGTTTACACGCACATGATTGTTATTGGCTTAATAATCGGATGTGTGGGACTGTATGCGGAAAATTTCAAACTCAAAAAAAGGCTGTCCATTTTACTCTTCTTTGCTCACCTTTTTTACACCTATTTAGATTTTAGGTCGTCTGATTCTTATTTTGGAAATGGGCTTTATCAAGGAACAGCGTCAGTTTTCCCTGCCATTGTCAGTTTACTGATCACGCTGTTATTTTTAAATCTGAGTATCACCCTAACCGAAACCCCCTAAATCATAATAATGACTAATTCTATCCCTCACCCAAGCAAATCATTTCTGTTCCTGACTATTTTGAACAAATCGTTTTGCAAGTATTCCATTTTCTTCTTTTTCTTATCCCTTCGTTTTACCGTAACTGCCCAATCTCTGAATTGGGTGGAAACAGCTCCCGGCGTCTGGAAAGTATTGATTGGCAAACCCGATGCCTATAATCTTTTGACGGCAGCAGGTTCGCAACCCAACCGTGATGCTTTAAAAAAACTGGGAACTACGGCGTTTCCTTTGTCCAAAAACGATATTTCAGTACGCATAAAAAATGGGAAAACGTATCTGCGGTTTCCGCTGGATCGAGGTGAACAACTGTATGGTTTCGGGTTGAATTTTCAGACGGTTCATCAACGGGGAAAAATCCTGAAACTGCACGTAGATCATTACGGCAACCGAGACAATGGCCGTACGCATGCCCCTGTGCCGTTTTATGTGTCGTCCAAAGGGTATGGAGTTTTTGTAAATTCGGCCCGATACATAGATGTGTATGCAGGAACAGCCGTACGAACCGATAGTAAAAATCCTCCCCCGGCACAAGACCGAAATACGGATAAAAATTGGCAGGCAAATCCTTACTCCGATGCCGTGGAAATGCTGGTTCCTGCCGAGGGCGTGGAACTGTACGTTTTTGGAGGCCCCTCGTCGATGGAAGCTGTTCGTCGTTTTAATCTGTTCAACGGCGGAGGCTGCCTGCCGCCGCGTTGGGGATTGGGTTTTACGCAACGCGTCAATCGCCTGTATTCCGACAAAGACGTGCAAAAGGAAGCGCAGGAGTTTGAAGAAAAAGGTTATCCGCTGGATTTTATCGGACTGGAACCCGGCTGGCAAAGCAAATCCTATCCCTGTACGTTTGAGTGGGACAAAACCCGTTTTCCGCAACCGGAGGCCTTTGTGAAAGACATGCTCAGCAAAGGCATTCGTCTCAATCTGTGGACCAATCCTTACGTCTCGCCCGATGCCTCTATTTACTCCAAAATCACTCCGTTTACGGGTTCTCATTCGGTATGGGTGGGAGCCGTTCCTGATTTAACCCTTCCCAAAGCCCAAAGCATTTTTTGGGGACAATTTGACAAAGACCACGTTGCTATCGGCGTCAGCGGGTATAAAATTGATGAAGTCGATGGCTTCGATTCGTGGCTTTGGCCCGATGTTGCCACGTTTCCATCGGGATTGGATGCGGAGCAAATGCGGCAGACCTACGGAGTTTTGGTTCAGAAACAAAGCACTGATCTATTTCACAAATACAATCGCCGCACGTACGGATTGGTAAGAGCCTCCAACGCGGGCGCTTCGTCGTTGCCTTATGTGATCTACAACGACAATTACAGTCACGAAGACTTCATTACTGGATTGATTAACAGTGGTTTCACCGGAACGCTATGGACACCGGAGGTACGCGCTTCCAAAACCAGCGAGGAATGGTTACGGCGGTTTCAGTCGGTTTGCTTTTCACCCATGGCCATGATCAACGCCTGGGCCAGCAGCACTAAACCGTGGACGTTTCCCGACGTAGCCGAACAAATCAAGGAAGTTTCTCAACTCCGCATGCGGATGATGCCATATTGGTATTCCGAATTTGCCAAGTATCATTTTGAAGGCACGCCGCCTTTTCGGGCAATGAATCTTGAACCTGATTTTGCAGGGGAAGTAAAAAGAGAACTGGTCAACACCAATTTGGAAGAAAACCCTTATGCGTTGGCGGTCAGCAAAGAGATCAAAGACCAATACATGGCAGGGGAATACCTATTGGTAGCGCCGATGTTCACAGGCCAAACCTCTCGTAAAGTGGTATTGCCCAAAGGAAAATGGTACGATTTTTACACAGGAAAACTGGCCGGCGAAGGAGAAGTCATCACGGTAACGCCGGGATTGGATAAAATCCCTGTTTTTGTGAAAGACGGCGGAATTATTCCATTGATGCCGGTGCTATTACATGCGCCCAAGCCCAATCAAAAAGTGGCTATTGAAATTCGTCATTACGGCCAAAAGCCCAGCCAATACCGCCTCTATGATGACGACGGCGAGACGTTTGACTACGAAAAAGGACAATACAGCTGGCGAACGATCTCTGTCACCCGCCAATCCGACGGCCAATGGAAAGGCAGTATTTCCGCACCGGAAAATGGTAAACCCAATACGATTGGAAACGTAACTTGGACATTTATGACACAGCAGTAAGACCAATTTTTCGGGGACGTAGTCGCACCCTATGGGCAAAAAACACCCACAGGGTAACGAGAAAACGGTTCACTGCTTTAAGACTCCTACGGCATGACAAAAAAATGGTATTATTTCCAAATAGGAATCTTTAAATAACTATCATTCAACCATTTGATTTGCAGTGGCTCATTAGCATCTTTGATGGTTTCGTCATTGACATCTTTTCCAGTGCCATAATTGATTTGTTCAAAGGGGCTTTTATTGACGTTGATGATAGCCACCAGTTTGCTGCCTTTGCTTAACTTTCGGCTTGTCATATAGGTGTTGGTAAACGGAATAGACTCTTTCTTACCGGGCGTCAATATATGTCTTTTGGTCATATCTTTTGCGTAAGAGGCACGTCCCATAAAGTAGGAAAGATAAAAATACCTTCCGTCCGGCATTAATTCAAACAAAACAACGCTGCAATCCATGTCTTTTTTATTGATGATGGCTTTCAGCTCTCCTGTAAAACAACCCGAAATTTCCAACGGTTTTGTCAATGGCTCACTGACAAAGAGCAAACCGTTGTTAGCGTTCAGGCTATCGTATAGAATGTTGTTGATATAATAATAACTGTTGTAGGACTCTCTATCCTTATAATCAACCTGTTGCAGCACAAAACCATCCTTTTGGGGCTTTTGGGTACTTAGTCGGTAAGGAGCTTTGGAAGAAGCATTACTCAGATAGAAAGTAAGGGTGTCATTACTCATTTTTGATAACGAAGGTGTATGTTTCCACTCGTTGCTGTCCATGACCTGATAGTTGATTTTATCTTTCAAAGCAGCAGGCTTGAGACCTGATTTAAGGATGTAATCAAACCACTGATAAATAATATCGTGAATAGGAATGTTGGCAACGGGGTCGATTTTATAACCTCGGTAAGTGGAATCGGGATACCCCTGTGAACCAAAATGCCCGTAAGGCCCGATCAGAAAATAATGATTTGCCTGAGGATTATAAGCGAAATGTTCTCTTAAATAGTAGGTTGCCCCGATTTGTCCACCGTCGAAATACCCGGTAGTGGTCAATACCGGAATCGTTATTTTTGAAAATTCCTCTTTATAGGGAAGCATCTTCTGCCAATAGGCATCGTACGCAGGATGGTCGAGCCAACGCTGAAAAACTGTATTGCCCGGCCTTCCGACGAGCGTATCAAGCGCACGATAGGATTCTCCCGTCTCAAACCATTTCCAGTATAAATCTCCCCATTGCGGGCCGTTGTAGTCGGTCTCGTCCAAAAATTTATTGTTAGAAATATAATAGGTCCACGGGAAAACAAAACTCATTACCACATTGTTAGTCATCGGTACATCCAATCCAGGTGCCGCCGATGCCGACGGAACGATGGTTTTTAAGGCCGGGTGCAGGTGTTTGGTAGCCGCCCATTGGGTAAATCCATTGTAACTTCCTCCGTACATTCCCACTTTCCCGTTGCTCCAAGGCTGTTTACTGATCCAGTCAATGACAGTATTGGCATCTTCGCCATCGTATTCATATGGAACCACTTCATCAGGGCTGTAGCGTTTTCCGCGAGTATAAGCAATAACGCCCACATAGCCTTTGTCGGCCGCCTCTTTTACCTTTTTAATATCGGTTTTGCGGGCATAAATCGTAAATTGAAAAATGGTTGCCTGTGGCTCAGCCACTCCTTTTTTCCGAACCACTAAGGCGGAGATTTGTGCTCCATCCTTGGTTTTAATCAAAACACTATCTTCAATGATATAATTGGCAGTGTTATCTGACTGCCTTGCAGATTGCGCCGTAAGTTGCCTGCTGCTGATAAGGCACAGCAGGGCCAGAGAGAAGATTTTTCTCATACAATTGACTGATTTTAAGTGGCTTGCAAATTAAAGGATTACATGTCTGTTTTTGAATTCGGCAGACTGCCGGCTTGATACGTCCAATTTTTCACCCGTTTGTAAACTGATACTGAGTCGCCCTTTCGGCAAAGAATGAATTTGTTTGATGTAAGCGGTATTGATGATCTCGGTTCGGCTGATTCTGAAAAAAAGCGTAGGGTCTAAGGTTTTTTCCAGTTGGTTGAGGGAACGTTTGAGATATATTTTTTTGCGGTCCACGTACAGCCTTGCGTAGTTCCCCAGAGATTCAATCAAATAAATGTCTTTGATTCGTACAAAATGGTATTCTTCTCCTTCTTTGACAAAAATGGTGCGTTCAGCCGAAAGTGTATTTTCTTCTTTCACTTTCTCGGCCAGCTTTATCCTGACCTTTTCAATAGCCTTTGCAAAGCGTTCTTCCCGAATGGGCTTGACCAGATAATCCAAGGCATTTTGCTCAAAAGCCCGAACAGCATAGTGATCAAAGGCGGTAGCAAAAATGATTTCGGGAACATCATCCAAAGATTCCAGAAGGTCAAATCCCGACCGCTCCGGCATTTGAATATCCAATAACAGCAAATCAGGGTGAATAGAGTTAATCAGTAATTCGGCTTCGTCGGCGTTCTC
>JBDHXS010000065.1:0-16316 GCA_039810845.1 Runella sp.
AATTTTCTTATATAAACTTTTGCACTTTTACGCATCATAATTCAATACAGGCGAAAGCCATTTTTCGGCTTCTTCCACGCTCATTCCTTTGCGGGCGGCGTAGTCTTCCACTTGGTCCTTGGCGATTTTGCCGAGGGCAAAATACCGGGAATCTGGATGCGCAAAATACCAACCGCTTACGGAGCTTGCTGGATACATGGCAAAACTCTCTGTAAGTTGAATGCCGATTCGGGCTTCTGCATCTAATAAATCAAACAAGGTACGCTTTTCAGTATGCTCTGGACAAGCAGGATAGCCTGGTGCTGGACGAATGCCTTGGTATTTTTCGGCAATCAATTCTTCATTGGACAGGGCTTCGTCTTTCACGTATCCCCAAAATTCCTTGCGAACGCGTTCGTGCATCAATTCTGTAAAGGCTTCAGCCAAACGATCGGCTACCGCCTTGAGCATGATGCTGTTATAATCGTCGTGGTCGGCTTCGTATTTTTCCAGTAAGGCCTCAATGCCAATACCTGCCGTGACAGCAAAGGCACCGATGTAGTCATGCCCCCCATGAGTAAGTGGTTTTATGAAGTCGCTTAAACATAAATTGGGTAAGTTGGCTGCTTTTTGGTTTTGCTGACGCAGGTGATGTAACTTTGTAATTTGTTGGATTTCAGTCTCTTTTTCGTTGCTTATTACCCGATATTCTGTTCGCTTTTGATGCCCTTGCGCAGCAAAACCTACCTCTGTTTCTTCAAAATCGTGCAAAACAATGTCATCACCGACTGAATTGGCGGGGTAAAAACCAATGACCGCGTTGGCTTTCAAAGATTTGTTTTTGATGATGTTAGCCAGCATTGCATTCGCGTCATCATACAGTTTTTTGGCTTCTTGACCTACCACTTTGTCATTGAAAATGGCAGGATATTTTCCGTGCAATTGCCATGTTTGGAAGAAAGGTGTCCAGTCAATATACTTCGCAATTTCTTCGAGCGGATAGTCATAGAAGTATTTATTGCCCAGAAACTTAGGCTTTGTGGGTTGAAAAGATGTCCAGTCAATGTTGGTTTTATTAGCTCGCGCTGCTTCAATAGTTAATGCTTCTTTTACCTGTTGACGTTTGGCGTGGTCTTCGCGCAGTTTGGCGTATTCTTTCTTAATATCAACCAACGCTTCGGCAAACGTTGTATCGTTTTGGGTTAATTTCCCCGCTACAGGTACGGCACGGCTGGCGTCTAAAACGTGAATGACTGGCCCCGAATAATGCGGGTCAATTTTCACAGCTGTATGAATACGTGAAGTCGTAGCCCCTCCAATCAATAGAGGCACTTTGAAACCACGGCGTTCCATTTCCTTAGCTACGCCCACCATCTCATCAAGTGATGGCGTAATCAATCCCGAAAGCCCGATAATGTCCACATTGTGTTCTTTGGCTGCGTCCAAAATTTTGTCGGTCGGCACCATCACGCCGAGGTCAATGATTTCGTAGTTGTTGCAACCCAACACTACACCTACGATATTTTTACCGATGTCGTGTACGTCACCTTTTACGGTAGCCAGTAGAATTTTAGGAGTGGAAGCCCCCGTTTCTGATGGAAAGGCCAGTTTTTCTTCTTCAATGTAAGGTAAGAGATAAGCAACGGCTTTTTTCATCACCCGTGCTGATTTTACAACCTGGGGTAAAAACATTTTTCCTTCACCAAACAAATCACCTACCACGTTCATACCATCCATGAGTGGTCCTTCAATGACATGTAGGGGTTTTTCAGCATCTTGACGTGCTTCTTCTACATCTTGGTCAATGAATTCGGTCAAGCCTTTAATCAGTGCATGTTCCAAGCGTTTGGCAACAGGTTGGTCACGCCATGTATTGTCCACTACGACTTCTTTGCCTTTCGATTTGAACGTTTCGGCAAAAGCCACCATGCGTTCGGCAGCATCTGGGCGGCGGTTCAGAATCAGGTCTTCGCAGTATTCCAATAAATCTTTGGGTAGGTCGTCATATACACCCAATTGGCCTGCATTTACGATGCCCATATCCATCCCTGCTTTGATGGCGTAGTAAAGAAATACGGTATGAATGGCCTCACGTACAGGCTCATTTCCACGAAATGAAAACGAAACGTTCGATACCCCACCGCTTACTTTAGCGTAAGGCAAGTGTTCTTTGATCCACCGCGTGGCGTTGATAAAATCCACTGCGTAATTGTTATGCTCTTCAATCCCAGTTCCAACGGTCAGGATGTTGGGGTCAAAAATAATGTCCTGCGGAGGAAAACCGACTTTGTTGACCAAAATCCAATACGCACGTTCACAAATTTCAATGCGACGTTCGTAGTTGTCGGCTTGTCCTTGTTCGTCAAACGCCATTACGACTACTGCCGCGCCGTAGCGTTTTACTTTTTGGGCATATTCAATGAATTTCTCTTCCCCTTCTTTCAATGAAATAGAGTTGACAATGGCTTTGCCTTGTAGGCATTTTAGACCAGATTCAATCACTTCCCACTTCGACGAATCCACCATAAACGGAACACGAGCGATGTCGGGCTCTGCCATGAGCAGATTACAGAATTTATTCATGGCCTGTACCCCGTCAATCATCCCTTCATCCAAATTGATATCAATAATCTGAGCGCCGTTTTCGACTTGTTCGCGAGCGATGGCCAGGGCAGCTTCATAATTGCCTTCTCGAATCAAACGAGCAAACTTTTTAGAACCTGTAACATTACAACGTTCACCAACGTTGACGAAGTTTATGTTTTCGGTGATATTAAATGGCTCTAAACCAGATAGTTTTTGAATATGGTCGGCTTCAGGAACGATGCGCGGCGAGTAGTGAGCTGCCACTTCGGCAATAGCTTTGATGTGGGCAGGTGTGGTTCCGCAGCAACCTCCAATGATATTAAGAAAGTTATCTTTCAAAAAACCTTCCACAATCCCAGCCATTTCGTTGGGACTTTGGTCGTATTGCCCCATCTCGTTGGGCAAACCCGCATTGGGGTGAGCCGACGTCATGAAAGGGGCTTTTTGGGCCAATGTCTGCACGTAAGGACGCATCAGATCGGCTCCCAAGGCACAGTTCAACCCCACAGAAAGTAAAGGGATATGCGAAATAGAAGTCAGAAAAGCTTCGGTGGTTTGTCCTGAAAGCGTACGACCAGACGCATCGGTGATGGTGCCTGAGATCATTACTGGCAAGGGAGCTTTTCCTACATTTTTAAAGTACAAATCAACAGCAAACAAAGCGGCTTTGGCGTTGAGCGTATCAAAAATTGTTTCAATCAACAATACATCCGTGCCGCCATCCACAAGACCGCGTATCTGCTCGGTGTAAGCTTCCACCAATTCATCAAACGTGACGGCGCGGTAGCCAGGGTCGTTTACGTCAGGGGAAAGTGAAAGGGTACGGTTAGTAGGGCCGATTGAGCCAGCTACAAAGCGGGGTTTGTCGGGATTCAGTGCTGTATATTTATCACAGGATTCTTTGGCCAACCGAGCTGACTGGTAGTTCAGTTCATAGACCAAATCTTCCATGTGATAGTCGGCCATAGCAATAGATGTACCACTGAAAGTATTGGTTTCAATAATATCCGCACCTGCTTCGAGATAAGCTTCGTGGATTTCCTGAATTACGTCGGGGCGGGTAAGCGACAGTAAGTCGTTGTTGCCCTTTACTTCGTGCGGAAAATCTTTGAACCGCTCTCCACGATAATCGGCGTCAGTCAGATTATAACGTTGAATCATCGAACCCATCGCGCCGTCAAGCACGAGGATACGGGATTTGAGAATTTCTTGGATGTCTGTATTTTGCATTATAACTCGTTATTATCCAGTATTTTAATTACAATTTTTTTGAGTTGAGGAATACGTTGCTGAACAGAAGTCCAAATAATTTGGGTGCTGACTCCAAAATATTCATGAACGATGATATTACGAAAACCTCGTAACTTATTCCACTCCATTTCGGGATGTCTGTCCTTAAATTCCTCGGTAAGGTAGTTGGAAGCTTCACCGATGATTTCTAATTGATGCTCTACCGCTGATTGAACCAGTTCATTTTCTTTGAAAGATGCCTCATCTTCTGACCTTGTAAAGTCCTCTATTTTACGAATTGCTTCGCGAATATGTTGGAGTCTAACTTTGTCACTTAGCATAAATCAAAATTTTATCAGCTTCAATGAATGGGGCTATAAAAGGTGACAACCCATCAGAAGGAATTAGGTCCACTTTTTTGTCAAATAACTTTTGTAAATCTTCTGTCCAATCGTACAAATCAAACAAATCCACCTTTTGCTGAGCATAGTCAATTTCCAAAAGCAAATCAATATCACTATCCGTTTTCTGCTCATTGCGTGCATACGAGCCAAATAAATAAACATTTCGCACAGGCTTATCTATAAAGTAATCAGTCGCAGTCTGTTGGATGTTCATATGATGTTTGTGGTTTTTATTTTACTCCAGTCGCTGTTTTTATTGGTTGGAGCAGTTTCACTCAAAAACATACTTTTTATCTTTCACGTTCACTCGGAGTGAAAGGCTATTTCCTAAAGAATACGTCTTTGGAAAGTACAAAATTAAGACAAATAGACTGGATTAGGTACTGTTATAGATGATTATTGGGATTTGTTTCCTAAAATTAGATAATCTGTTGGATGGAGGTTTTATTTATTCAACTTCTTTAGTTTGTAGCTTTATAAAATTTTAGTAAATAGATATTTTGTCTAAATGATAAAGCCCCACTCGAACTTTCTTCGAGTGGGGCTTAGAAAAAAGAGAAGGTTTTTTAGAAAGTTATACCAATGGATACTTGGGCGGCGGAGTTTTTGGCATCTCCCAAAAACGTTTTAGCTGCATTGGTATAAGCTACGGGCCGTAAACCATAATTATAGCGAGTTCCCAGCATAAATTTGCCGAAGTAAATACTCAAACCCGCAGCAAGTCCATAGTCGAGATTGTTGAAATTGTCGCGATTGAGGCTTGTGGAGCTAAAACCAATATCGCCTTTACTTTCTGTAGAAGCATTTACTAAATAGCCTCCATAAACCCCACCATGTAGGTCAACAAAATTTCCTATTTTGAGTGTAGCCAGAAGTGGTGCTTCAACATAGTCCAATTTGAACGAATTTTCACCGCTAAAGCTACCATTCAATAGATTATAACGGGCTGTCAATCCTTTGGTAGAGTAGCCTATTTCAGGTTGTAAATACAGTACTCCCTTGATTAGTGGTACTTGTGTGAAAAGTGCTGTGTGAAATCCGTAACGAGGGCTGCGGTCTGTGACATCTTTTACATAAAGATTAGACGCATTTAAACCTCCACGAATACCTGTACGTGCCTGTGCTTCTTGAGCTTGTATAAAATTTGATGTTTGAAACAAGCTAACTGCTAATGTTAAAATAGAAACGATTGGTTTGATTCTCATGACTTTGTGATTTAAGTTGTCTTAAAATGTATAACGGATAGAAATGGCTCCATCGTCGCCCCAAAAACGGTCATCTACATTCAAATTATAAGTAGGTTTCCAGTCGATACTCAAATTGATTGGAATTTCACGGAAGTTGTATTCCAATCCTAAAATACCATCTATTCCAATGACGCTGTTGCGTCCATAAGGAGAGTAACCTCTTTTGTTTTCTCCCCAAAAGTAGATGTGAGCACCTGCGCCGTAGTAGAAATTAAAGCGATTAATCCCAAAAAACCGGGTGTGACCTTCAACGAGTCCCGTCAGTCCTAATCCCCGCCAGCGAGAAGAAATGATGCCTTCTACTGCTACTTTGGGTTTGGTAAAATGCTTGATGGTGATTCCATGGGGACCTCCAGCACGAAGCCCGATGGCGGTACGGTAATCTTGTGAAAATGCCATCTGTGCAGAAATTAGGGAGATGATGCCCAATAGCGGCATATTTAACTGTTTCATAGTTGTACTGTTTAGTCGCGAAGGGTTTATTTCTTGGTGTTTTATCTTAAACTAATTGCACCGTTTTGAGCAGCTTTTTTCATTTCCTCGCTGGCATATAGGGCAATTTCAACACGCCTGTTTTGTTGGCGACCTGTTTCGGTATTATTACTTGCTACAGGATTTGCTTCTCCTTGGCCAATTATCTTGAATCGGTTGTTCTCTACGCCTTCGCCTATGAGAAAATCAGAGACCGATTGAGCGCGTTTTGTTGCTAACTCTCGATTGAAAGCATCCGAGCCTACATTATCGGTATGACCTTCTACTAAAAGTAAGGTTTGCTGGCTTTGTTTTAAGGTTTGTGCCATGTTTCTTAGGCTTTCTTGGGTTTCGGGGCGTAATTGAGAAGAACCAAAATCAAAAAGCAGAGCATTGTCAAACGTCAATTTCACCCCTTCTCCAATCCGTTCTACTTTGGCTGTCTTACCCAAATCTTCTTTTAGCTTTTCGGCTTGTTTGTCCATGTGCTGACCGATAATTGCCCCAGCGGCTCCTCCGACAGTAGCACCAATGATAGCTCCGATGGCTGTATTTTTGTTGTTTTTACCAATAATACTGCCAATGACCGCACCTGCGCCTACGCCAATCAAAGCCCCTTTTTGAGATTTTTTTAATTTAGTCTTTTGAGTGGTCGTTGTTTTTTTCTTGTTTGACTGCTGTGCTTCTACCATTTCTACACTCGAAACCGTTAAAAAACTGGTATAGGCTGTGATTAAAATTATGCTTTTTACATTCATGATCGTATGTAAATTGGTTTATCTAAGTGTTTAAAAAAGCTATACCTGCTGATAATTTGGGGAAATAGTTGCCCAATTTGAGAAAAATAAATTTTAAAAAATTAATAAAATGTTTCAGACAAGTTATTGGGGAATTGATAGATGATATAATGATATTACTTTAAATAGTTAGATTATTTGTCTATAATTGTAATGTTTATTTAGTTGTTTTACCTTTATACTTTAACTATTTATGTTGAAACTGGACATAACTGACCAAGGTATTTTACGTTATCTTCAGCAAAATGCCTTGTTGACTACCAAAGAGCTGGCTACGCAATTGAATTTATCCTATACCCCTGTTTATGAGCGAGTAAGAAAACTGGAAAGGGAAGGAGTAATAAAAAAATATGTAGCTTTGATTAACCGAGAAAAGATTGGACGAAACTTAATAGCTTTTTGTAACGTATCGCTCAAAGAACACAGCCGAGCCAATGGCGAAAAGTTTGTCTCGGCTGTTATGACTTTTGAAGAAGTGATGGAGTGTTATAATATTTCGGGCGAATATGATTTTATGCTCAAAGTAGTAGTGAATGATATGCCTGAATACCAGCGATTTTTGATGGAAAAACTCGGCGCTTTGGATAGTATTGGCAACACACACAGTATTTTTGTAATGAGTGAAATTAAACACGAAACCGCCTTGAAAGTATAGCGTATTGTATGATTTATGCTTTTGGATTGATTATTTCATTTTATGCGCTCGCTTGCTTTTGGCTGTGTTGGCAATGGATACGTATTCCTAATCACACAAAATTTTCGTTGCCGATTCCGACCGATTTCAAAGTATCTGTTATTATTCCTGTTCGCAACGAAGCGGCTAACATCGGCATATTATTAGATGATTTATGGGGACAATCGTTGGCAAAAAAACATATTGAGGTAATTATTGCAGACGACTCTTCTACTGATAATACAGCTGAAATAGTGATTAGCTATATTGCTCTCAATAGACTTGAGTTAACACTGATTTCATTAGTTGATGTTCCCGTCAGTTCTCCCAAAAAAAGGGCAATTACCGAAGCACTGAAAATAGCAAAAGGGCAATTGATAGTTACCACCGATGGCGATTGTCGGGTAGGGGAGCGATGGTTGGAAACAATTGTACAAACCTATCTCCAAACGGAGGCCAAATTTATCAGCGGCCCCGTTACATTTTTGGAAGAGAAAAACAGCTTTGGAACTTTTCAAACGATTGAGTTTGCAAGTTTGATAGGAACGGGAGCGTGTTTGCTCGAAGCGGGGCATCCTACGATGTGCAACGGAGCCAATCTTGCTTATGAACGAACTGCTTTTGAAGAAGTGGGTGGTTATGCAGGAGTAGATCATATTGCCTCGGGAGACGATGAATTTTTGCTCCAAAAAATTCATTTGAGGTACGGAAATCGTATTTCTTTTTTAAAGAATAAAGACGCCATCGTTCATACTCAACCGCAGGAAAATTGGCGGGCATTTTACCAGCAACGGGTTCGTTGGGCGAGCAAATGGGCCGTCAATCGGCGAATAGCAACGATGGGAGTAGCGGTTTTTATTTTTCTGGTGAACCTCATTACCCTTATTGTACTGGTAGAGGCCATCACTGAAAATAGGATGAATATAGGTTTTAATACAATTTTATTAATAAAATATTTACCAGAATTTTTGTTTTTAAGTTTGATTATCAGATTCCTGGATAGGAAAAGACTGTTGTTGTATATTCCTTTAGTGCAACTTTTTTATCCTCTTTATGTGTTGTTTTTTGGATTGATTGCTCAACGTGAAGGATACGAATGGAAAGGGAGAAGATTACGTTGAACCAATAGTAGTTAGGTATTGGTGAAGCTGTTTAACTTTAACTATGAACCGCAGGGGCGGTTTCGTATTGACTAAAAAACTGTGGACTGCTTATGATCCCATTGTTTGTTCATAAATCACCGCGTTTGTTAAAAGCCTTTTATGCGCCATTTGTGTGGAATATCCCCACCGAAGAAAAGGTAATTTATCTTACTTTTGACGATGGTCCGATTCCAGACGTAACTGAGTGGGTATTGGAAAAATTAGAAAATTTTGGCGCCAAGGCTACATTTTTTTGTATTGGCGATAATATTCAAAAACACCCAGATATTTTTACAAAGTTGCTTGCTAAAGGTCACAGCGTTGGGAATCATACCTTCAACCACCTGAAAGGCTGGAATACCAATGACGAAATATATTGGGAAAATGTGGCACAATGTCAGGAAATACTGCCTGTTCAAACTAATCTTTTTCGCCCTCCTTATGGTCGTATCAAATTGAGCCAAGCCAAACCGCTCTTGAAAGATTATCACGTTGTGATGTGGGATGTATTGACTGGGGATTTTGAAAAATACCTATCTCCTGAGCGTTGCCTCGAAAAAACACTGCAACATACTCGCTCGGGTTCTATCGTTGTACTTCATGATAGTCTGAAAGCGTGGCGCAATATGAATTATGTATTACCGCGCCTATTGGATTATTATTCCAATTTGGGTTTTCGATTTGAAGCTCTGCCTCAGGACATTCCAGTCATCCAAAAACTTGAAAACCTACATTTTCAGTGGGGATAAGTCTAACTCAAAATCTTCCAATACATTTTTTTCAGAGAGTTTTTTATCAAAACCGCTTACGAAAACTTCGAACTGGGTTGAAGCTTCAGTGTACTACTTCTCTGAAAAAATAAGAGCGTTTCTCGCCTTCGATGTCGTCGTAGGTGTAAATGAGGTGTTTCTTGTTTTTTAGGTAATACTGAATCAGAATAAAATCTCCGATGCAGGCGGTGGTATGCAAGAATAAGGACATTCCCCAAAATACCTGCCACTGCGGAAATAGATACCACAAAACTGCCAGTGAAACCGTAATAACGATAAAAGGCATTGCCGCTACCCACGAATTTTCGCGGAGTGTCATGGCGAATTTTTGGGCGTAGGCATAGACAATCATGCTTTTAGTGGACCATCCAAACCCCACTTTTTTAGCTCCCAATGCCTTGAAAACGAGCGCATGAATGCCTTCGTGAATGGGGAGTAGCACTGCAAAAAAACTAAGAAAAGCCAAGCTGAACTGAGAGAAAACAGTATCAAGCCCTCCCTCTGATTTGGGGATAAATTTTCCGATTCCCCAGCCAACCGCACCGCCAATTACTACAAAAACCAGTAGAAAAAGGAGCTTTTTTAGGGTTAGTTTGGACTTTTCATTCGTCTTCTCTGGTGGTTTCATGCCCAATTCCCGCATAAGAAATTGCCCCATTTCATCAATGTGAAAGGATTCAATAAGTTCGTAGTTGGGAGAAGTATGTAGTTGTTCGATCGTGGGTTTCATATGTTGCTTTTTTGCTCAAAACTAAAGAGCGTTGCCTAATGTTTTATATGCTTTGTACCATTAGGCTACTTGTAAAGATTAAAATGTGTAAAAAAGTGTAATTTGCAACAGAAAAAGGAAGAAAAAGTATTGATATGGTTCAACAGGTAACAATCCAAAATTTCAAATCCATTGCCGACCTAACGCTTGAATTGGGGAGGATAAATATCTTTCATTGGTGAAAACGGAAGCGAGAAAAGTAATATTCTGGAAGTCCAAGTTTTAACTATTTTGTGGAGCAATATTTGAAAGCCATTCCTGAATTCTTATAAAACTGAAAACCATCAACAGTAAACTTAAAACATGAATCTCCAATTTGAAGGAACTGAAAAATACGTAGCTACGCGCGAATTGGCGGTGGCGGTCAATGCATCGGTGAGTTTACAAAAACCGCTCTTGCTGAAAGGCGAACCGGGTACAGGAAAAACCATGCTGGCATATGAAGTAGCAAAAGCATTGAATAAACGGCTGATTACGTGGCATGTAAAATCCACCACCAATGCGCATCAAGGACTATATGAATATGATGCCGTGTCGCGGTTGCGTGATTCGCAATTGGGTGATAAGCGCGTATATGACGTAGAAAATTACATCAAAAAAGGGAAATTGTGGGAAGCGTTTGAGGCAGAAGAGCAAGTGGTGTTATTGATTGATGAAATTGATAAAGCAGATATTGAGTTTCCAAACGACTTGTTGCAAGAACTCGACCGCATGGAGTTTTACTGCTATGAACTGAGTCGTACCATTGCTGCTAAGCAGCGGCCGATTGTGATTATTACTTCCAACAATGAAAAGGAACTGCCGGATGCCTTTCTGAGGCGGTGTTTCTTTCACTTTATTCGTTTCCCTGACCGCGAAACCATGAAGCAAATTGTGCAAGTACACTACCCCGACTTAGACAAGGAATTGTTGGAACGTGCGATGAAAGCTTTTTTTGCCGTGCGCGACGTAAAAGCCCTAAAGAAAAAACCTTCAACTAGCGAATTGATTGATTGGATAAAGCTCTTGCTTTGGGCTAAAGTCTCTGCCGATGACCTTAAAGACCTCGAATCCCTTCCCGAAGTGCCGCCGTTTTTAGGCTCACTGTTGAAAAATGAGCAGGATAATGATTTGTATGCAGCACTCCGAGCAAAAGGATTTAAACCGTATTGATATTTTTAGTTATAGGTTCTATTTGCTTGATAATCAACGTCTATTCTTTATGAACGTACTTAGGTTTTTTCTTTTCGCCACACTGCTTTCGTTAAGTGCTTGTATTGATCTTTACGACAAAAAATACAAATACGATACCAACTTGGTCTTTGTGGAAGCGCTGCTTACCAATCAAGATCCTTTTGTGGTGACTATCGCTCAGTCTCGTTCTATACAACTTACAGAATATCAGCAGCCTATCAGCCGAGCTGTCGTAGAGTTATTGATAGGTGATGGCTCAAAAATCACCTTGACTGAATCTACTACAAAAGCAGGCACTTACCAAGCTCCTGCTACTTTTCGAGGCAAGATTGGGCAAAGCTACCGTCTCCGAATGCGCTTTTCTGATAATAGAATTTATGAATCTTCCTTAGAACGGCTCCATGCTTCCCCTTCTATTTTGAAAACCTACACAACTTTCAATCAAAAAGGGATTGCTAACAACAATGGCGTACAAATCGCCTCCAGTATGGATGTTTTTATAGATACGCAAGATGCCGAGTCAGAACAAAATTTTTATCAATGGCGTACTTACTTGTATGAAAATCAGCGCGTTTGTGCTTCTTGTGCCAATGGGCAATGGAATGCCCGCAACAATGAATGTCAATTTTATCGCTTAGATCCCCCCCCGCTTCCGCCTTATATCAATGACTATGAATGTGACCGACGCTGTTGGCAAGTATATACCGATGAGCGTTACAACGTCTTTTCAGATGCGCTAACCAATGGCCGTCCCATCACTCGTCGCCTTGTGAAGCAAGTCCCTTTTTATGAAGAAAATCTACCTGGTGCCTTGCTTATCATTCATCAGCTTTCGATTACATCCACGATGTATCGCTACTTCAATATTATCAAACAACAATCTGAAACCACAGGCTCTCTGGCTGACGTTCCGCCAGCCCCTCCCGTGGGTAACATCAGAAATATCAACAACAGCGAAGAGGCTGTCATTGGCTATTTTGCAGCCGCAGGCATTACCAAAACTACCCTTTGGGTAGAGCGCCTTAGTGCCACAGGGGCTAAAACAACTACCATGCTTGGTGGACGGCAGCGGGTCGTGGACTCAAATGACCCTTTTACATCTTTGCCCAAAGGCTTCAAAGTAACCTGTGGGGCTTTAAAAGGACAAACTCCTGTTGCTCCCGAGGGATGGCGTTTTTGATAATTAAGCTCTTTTAGATGATAATTATGCTACAAAAAATATATAACCTTTCGCTTTTCTGCTCATTATTAATCTTAAGTTTGGCAGGAATGGCACAAAAAAAAGCCCCGCAGCTATATGAAGTAAGTGGTACAGTACGCGATTCGATTACTGGCCGTGCAGTGTCGTCATCTACCTTGCTCATCAACTACGGAAAAGTGGGGATTGTGACCGACACCAATGGCTATTTTTCATACAAACTCCCTGCGGGTACTCATGCCATTACATTCACCAGATTAGGGTATCGTCCTTTTCGCACCAAATTCTCTGTTGTTCGTGATACTGTATTCGATATCCGTATCATGCAAGTAGCCAATGAATTGGAAGAAGTAGTCATCACGACACAAGCCGTTGACCAAAATATTACAAAACCTATTCTGGGGGTCTCGCAACTAAGTATCAAAACCATCAAAAAACTTCCTGCGATGATGGGAGAAGTAGATGTAATGCGAAGCCTTCAATTGTTGCCAGGGGTGACATCCGTTGGTGAAGCTTCCAATGGTGTCAACGTGCGTGGAGGTACTGTAGATCAGAATCTTATCTTACTCGACGATGCCCCTATTCTGAATCCTACCCACTTGTTTGGGTTGTTTTCGGTTTTCCCCCCAGATGCCGTCGCTACCATGGATTTATACAAAGGCATCACTCCTGCTCGCTATGGAGGAAGGGCAGCAGCAGTTTTGGATATTTCAATGGCTAATCCCAACCTTGAGCATTTCAAATTGCAGGCGGGTATTGGCCCTGTTTCCAATAGACTTACTACTGAAATCCCCCTCATCAAAAACAAAATAGGGGTTTTGATAGCTGGTAGAGGATCGTTCAATGATTTTTGGTTTCGATTGGGGCCACCACGTGTCCAAAACATCCGAGGGAATTTTGTAGATGGTGTGGTCAAACTTTTTTATCGCCTCAACGCCCGCAATACCCTTACATTGTCTTCCTATGGCAATTATGATTTCACACAGACAGAATTACTGGGAGGTATCAGTAGTATTCAATCTTCTTCTACTCAGTTTGAATTCAAGACCCTTAACCTGACAGCGAAATGGTACCATTCTTTTGGTGAAAAACTGGATATGCAGGTGATAGGCGTTCATAGCCGATACCAGCCTAACACCCTCCTTCCCGAAGTGGACAATGACAACAAAGTTTCGATTAGCTCGGAAGTCTTACAGCGACAAATCAAAGCCAATCTCAATTACCTTCCTGCAAAGCGTCATAAAATTGAATTTGGGGTGAGCGCCATTCATTATCAGATTTCGCCTGGCAAGCTGGATGCAGGACGCAATCAAAGTGTGATACCTGTCAGTCTGCCTATGGAAAATGCCCTCGAACTGGCTGGACATATAGAAGATGAAATCAGTATTAACCACAGGACAACCCTCTCATTAGGAACACGCTACTCGTATTTTATGAACTTTGGGCCCGCTACTGTTCGATATTATCGGCCTGAATTTGTCCGCGATGAAAGTGCGATACTTTCCGAGGAATTTTTCGGAGCAAATCAGCTTATCAATACCTATGATGGTTTTGAACCAAGAATAGGGATTCGACATTCGCTCAATGAAACGGCTTCATTCAAAGTAGGATACAACCTCATGCGACAGTATTTGCAAGTAGTGACCAATGCTACCACGCCATTGCCCACCTCGCGTTGGAAAACAAGCGACCCTAACATCAAACCGCAGATAAGCCAACTATGGACGCTGGGCTACTTCAAAAATTTCTATGGCAACATCTACGAAATGTCTCTGGAAGGATATCTACGCCATACCCAAAACATTTTAGATTATAAACCAGGCGCTAATTTTATTTTAGAAAACTTCGTCGAAACTCAGCTTCTTCAAGGGCGTAGCCGCGCCTCAGGCGTTGAATTGATGGTCGCTCGAAAGAAGGGGGAACTGACGGGCTGGGTCAGCTATACCTATTCTCGGGTACTCAATCAAATCAACGAAGGGCCTAATTTCAATGAACGCATCAATGGAGGCCGCTGGTATCCTTCCAATTTCGATAGGCCACATAGCTTCAACCTTTCATTTACTGTTAGTCCTAACAAGTGGCACACTTTCTCATTTACGTTTACGTATGCCAGTGGTCGTCCATTCACCGCACCTACGGGACTACTACGAGATGGCGACCGCTTGTTGCCTTACTTTTCTGCGCGTAACAACGACCGCATCAAAGACTATCATCGTTTGGATTTTTCTTGGCATATCCATAACCCCCGCGACAAACAAGGCAAATGGCGCGGAGATTGGATAGTGACCATATTCAATGTACTTGGCAGACGCAATCAGTATTCCGTATTTCTACAACCCTACGAGCAAAGTTTCCGCACGTATGAGCTTACCATTCTCAATGCGCCTTTTGTATCTTTGACCTATAATTTTTGGAATGAAGTAAAACCTAAGTTGTAACGTCGTATTTCACTTATCTCAACCATGTTTTTAGACTTTTTTTTACTGCTCAAAAAACATGCTCTCCCTGTATCAATAGGAGAGTATTTGAACTTGCTCGAAGGTTTGAAACAGCAGGTGGTTGACATGAGCGCCGAAGAGTTTTATTATTTTAGCAGAACGGCGCTCATTAAGAATGAAATGCACTACGACTTGTTTGACCGCCTTTTTGCTGAATATTTTAAAAACGCAGAAACTGTTGAACTCCTAATTTTAGAAGCTGATTTGCCCCCTGAGTGGTTTAAAGATGCTCTGTCCCGTGAAATGACTGAAGAAGAAAAGGCGTTGATTGAACGCATGGGTGGACTGGAAAAACTGTTTGAACGGTTTCAGCAATTGCTTCAGGAACAAAAAGACCGACACGACGGTGGCAATACGTGGATAGGGACGGGTGGAACCTCCCCCTTTGGCTTTAATGGTTACAACCCCGAAGGATTTCGAGTGAAAGGCCCGTCGGCGGGAAATCGGACTGCTGCCAAAGTGTGGGAAAACCGTGAGTATAAAAACTATGACGAAGACGTTGAACTCAATACCCGCAATATGAAAATGGCCCTGCGGCGATTGCGGATTCTGACGCGGGAAGGCATGGACGAAGAACTTGATATGGATGCGACCATCGAAGGAACAAGCCGAAACGCAGGAATATTAGATATCCACATGCACCCTTCGCGGAAAAACAACGTGAAAGTATTGCTGCTTCTGGACGTAGGTGGTTCTATGGACGATCACATTGATCTGTGTTCTCAACTGTTTTCAGCAGCTAAATACCAGTTCAAACACATTGAATATTTCTATTTTCATAACTGTGTGTATGAAACCCTTTGGCGTGACAATGCCCGCCGCTCAAGCCGCGTGCCTACGCTCGAAGTTCTCCATAAATACAACAAAGATTACAAAGTGATTTTTGTGGGGGATGCTTCTATGGCTTCCTACGAAATCACGCATCCGCGCGGAAGTGTGGAGCATTATAATGAGGAGTCTGGTCTGACGTGGTTGAATAGATTCAAAGAACAATACCCTCATTTTGTATGGCTTAACCCCATCAGTGTGGTCGATTACTGGAAATACACCCACAGCATCAGTATCATCCAGGAGTGGTCCGACAATCGGATGTTTCCACTTACACTTGGAGGCTTAACCCAAGCCATGAAATCTTTGAAGAATCCTAAAGTGAAATTTGAAGTTAAGAGCGAGTAAGCTTTGATTCATGCAATATTATGACACCTTTCCGAGATATAACAATTTATTACAGTGACCGAAAAACATTGGACTTTGATTCACTAGACCTATTTCTTAATTAAAAAACTATTATTTTTGTTGTAAAACTTTGATTATGAACGACAAATACAAATTATTGAAAGAAAATCCGCAAAACTGCCAGCGTCTTTTTGGGATGAAAT
>JBDHXS010000066.1:0-16227 GCA_039810845.1 Runella sp.
AGATAATCAGGCCAAGACAAGATTAATACGAGCATTAGCCTCACTCGGAGAAAGGATGCATCGTTATTGGGTACTCCGTTGGCATCTTCTGAATAAGGCATTTTAATCACCATCGAACGAATCAAATCCAACGTCTTTACCGATAGTTTTCCACCCGTAAAAATAAGGTTGTATTTATCCAGCAATTGCGGAATTTTGTCATTCCGCGTAAAAGCATAGTCAGCCGCCAAATTGAATTTAGGGTCTTGGTCAGATTTGTAGGTTTCTCCGTCAAAAAAGCCCCAATATTCGGTAGGGTCATCATTGATGAGCCATTTGCTAAGGGCATTAACGTAGCTTGCAATGGTTTGCGAATTGACCATTTGGAATTCGGGGGCAAATTTCCCCTGCGCTTTTAGCTCGCCATCTGGCTGAAAATCAGGTTGAAAAAAATTAAATACTGAAGGCGAGTTCAGTGGTTTTTGTTCAATCCGATTATAAAGATCCACCATCACATTGCGATATACTCCCCCTTGGGTAGTTAGCGGAAGTCCGCGCATTAGATTCATATATCTCAGCAAAGGCTCCCGCAAGGCCCCTGCGGCATTGTTGGTTTGGTCAAATCCACAATCTCGTGCCTCCGTATCCAACAAAATAGCCCTTACCACGGCCTTCAAGTCGCCACGAACCCCACTTCCGTTATTATTAAAAACAGTTGCAATGCGCTGAATATAAGCAGGTGTAGGATTGGAAGTTACCAACCGCTGAATCAGTCTTCGAGCAATAAACGGGCCTACGTTGGGATGGTTGAAAATGATATTCAACGCATCCTGAATGTCCTGCTCACCTTGTACAACAGGGCGTGCCGGTATGGTACTTCCTAAGAAGGTCTTTGTGCCTGGTTCGTGTCCGTTTACAATTCTTGGATTGGTTTTCCACGTATTCTTTTTGGCATCGCTTGAGTCAATCGGAAAAAACTTCATGGGCAATGTATAGCTCCATTTACTTTTCTCTTTATCACCCAAATAGCGGCTATCTCCCCACGACAAACCTGTGAATACTTTGGCCAAACCTGCAATATCATTGTTGTTGTAGGTCGGAATGAGCTGGTTATTAGCATCGCGCATTTCGCTCCCGTCCAAATTGAGTTTGTAGAGTCCAATCGAAAACAATTGCATTAACTCACGGGCATAGTTTTCGTCGGGATAAATCTTAGTAGTACTGGTAGAATCGGTCGCGTGGTTGTTCATAAAGGTCAAATAAACGCCCATCGAAGGATGATAGGTAACTTTTTCGAGCAAGGTGCGGTAATTACCCAAACAATTATCCAGTAGAACATCATAATAGCTTGATAAAGCATAAGGATTATCATCGAAGGCCGACACCCTCGAAACCACAAACAATTCGCTCAATGCCCAAGCCACCCGCCATCGCACCACGTCGGAGGCGGTCATGGCTCCCTGAAACCATGATGCGTCGAAATGCACATTGCCCACATACACATTAGAGAGCGTGTAAGTATTGGCTGGATATTTGGCTTTCAGTGAGTCCACCATCATCTGATGCAACTGAGCCAGATAGGTTTGGGTACGAAATGTATTAGGCATGGCAAGTTGTGTGTCCAGCCATTTCTCAATCCCGACATTGGTTACGTCTTGAATTGCGCCCAAATTATGGCCCAAAGTAGCCTGTAAAAGAAAACGGGAAGCCGCCGTAGAATTAGGAAGATAACCCGCCTGAGTCAACGTACGGATCGCCGTAGTACCTTGGGAAGAAGCAGTCACCGTTACGTTTGAAGTATTCCCCTGACCAAATGTGATGGTTGACTGTGCGCGGGAGAATGAAATCCAAAAACAAGAAAATGTCAAAAATAACGCGACTTTCATAACAAAATGAGTTCGTTGAGCCTCCATTTAAAAAAATTGAAGCGAAGATAAGGAAGGTTGTAAAAGAGGTTTTATTGACTTAATAGTCTCTTCTAACTCACCGTTTTGAACACAATAATACAAAAAATTCGCCTCTTCTGTAAGGCGAAGATAGGAATAAAATAGTAAAGTGCCATTAAGCACGTCTTTTATGGTTAGCTATTGTTCGGGTTCTTGTGTACCCGCATGGCTTGTTGAATATGCCGCTCGTCGTGGGCAATAATAAATTGAAAAACATCCCCCAATTTTAGTTTGATAAAGCGCGTGATTGAAATCGGAATACGAATCGAGTTTAGGTCCAATTTCTCCGCTTTTTTCAGCAAATCTAAAAGTTGTTCTTGCTGCCGAATAAACTCGGCTATCACCGCATAGGCATCTAACTCCAGTACAGGAATGTGGCCTTTAAAGGCTTTAAATTTCTGCTTTCCCGTCGTAGGCTCCATCATTCTGATAAAATAATTGCCCAGCCAAGAGCTTTTAAAGCTACCATTTTCTGATTGATTATCAGCACCTTTTAAGTTTTTCTCTATTAATGGGAGATAATAATCACCGTAACTATTGAGATGTTCTAAGCATTGCGCAATGCTCCAGCCGCCGTCGGTCGCAGCTTGCAGGAGTTCCTTTTTAGTTAAATTCTGAAATTGATGGATAGCCTGTGTTAAATGACTTTCCACGCGAGTTTCGAGGGTTTCTAATAATTGCTTTTGGTTGATTTCTTTCATGATTATTTCATTGTTTGACGGCTGCAAAGTTGGGGTAGCTTTTTCCCGCAATTATTGGTATTTACCAAGGTTTTCAGATTTTTACTTTGTTGATAAATTTACTGAAATTGGTAGCATCCATACCCAAGTAATTGGCTAAGTATTTATGCGGCACCAACTGTAATAGGTGCGGACTCCGTTGCAAAAGCCGTTTATAGCGCTCTTCGGTGCTGAAGGTTTGTAGTTCTACCAAGCGCTCCAACACCCCAGAAAGTGCTACCGTCACTCCTTGGCGCATTAAAGTAGCAATGGCTGGCCGTGTTTCGATAAGCAACTGTAAATCAAATACTGACGCCCTCAAAAACAACGAAGGAGTGAGGGTTTCGTAATAATAACGTGACGGTTGCTGAAGCATAAGGGCATCAATAACCCCACCAAACGACGGTGCATAAGTAAAAACCAACGTAGATTCGCGGTTTTGGTCGTCAAAATAATAGACCCTTTGTACCCCTTCTATCACAAAATAAAGGTATTTTTCTCGCTCACCCGCCACCGTCAAAATTTCTTTCCGCCTGGCCGAAAGAGGTTTCCAGATGCCAGAAAATGCTTCCCAATCTTCATCCGAAAGGGGATAAATGGCCTGAGTAGTCTGTTTCAACAATTGCAAAGTTGTAAGCATTTCCCAGAGAGTTTTTGTCTTTATTCGCAAATATAGTTTTGTTCTCCTGTTAAAATAATACCAGTCTTCGACAAAGAGAATGGAGATAAAGCCAAAAAACCTCAATAAGTTTGTATTATCGAAAATCTATTCCGAATCATGGCTCTCTTTCTACCCCAAAACGCCTTTTTAAGAACTTATTTATTCCTATTTTTTTGTTCTTTTTATACTCTTCTCCATGCCCAAGGCCGTTTGGAAGATTATCAGCGGTCGGAAGCCTTGAAAAACAACCTAAAAGACAAAGTTTATAACGCGCCTGCCGTAGTCAACTGGTCTAAAAGCAGTCAGTGGGTATGGTATGCTATTCAAACAACACGGGGAAAAGAATTTATTTCTATCAATCCCAAAAACAAAAGCCGTCAGCGGGCCTTTGACCATGAGCAACTGGCGCAACAACTTTCAGTATCCACCAAAAAAGAAATCAAGCCATATAGTCTGCCGTTCAACACCTTTACCTACGGAAAAGACGATGCTGAAATTGAATTTGGTACCGAAGGTTTTGTCTGGATCTACCATTTGACTTCCAACAACTTACGCAAAAAAGAGCCCATCCGCCCCGAAGATAGAAGGTATTGGGGAGCAAGCGGCAACGAGCAAAATGACAAACCCGTTTTTTCGCCCGACAGTGTTTGGACAGCCTACGTCAAAAACCATAATTTGTACGTTCGTTCTGAGAAAACCAAAAAGGAAACCCAACTCAGTTTTGATGGTTCCGAAGGCGAATATTATTCGGGCTACGTTCAGTGGTCGCCTGATTCTAAAAAGCTGGTTTCCAACAAAGTACGCCCTAACCAAAAACACTTGATTTACTTTGTACGCTCCTCCCCCGAAGACCAACTCCAACCCAAGCTCGAAAGCCGCGAATACCTCAAACCTGGCGATGCCTTGCCCATACGACGTCCTCAGTTGTTTTGGGTAGAAGAACAAAAACAGTTACCGATTGACGATGCCCTTTTTAGTCACCAATACAACATTTCGCGGGTGGAATGGCGCAAAGATAGCCGTGCTTTTACGTTTGAGTACAACCAACGTGGTCACCAGGCGTATCGGGTGTTGGAGGTAAACGCTGCCAACGGTGCCATCCGAGCACTGATTGACGAGCAAAGCAAAACCTTTATTGATTACAGCGGCAAGCGTTATCGCTACGATGTTGCCGACGGCAAAGAAATCATTTGGGCCTCCGAACGCGACGGTTGGAATCACCTGTATTTGTACGATGGCCTCACGGGAAAGGTCAAAAAACAAATCACCAAAGGCGAGTGGGTGGTGCGCAACGTGGTAAACGTCAACGAAGAAAAACGCACGATCATTTTTGCCGCAAGCGGCATGAATCCGCAGCAAGATCCGTACTTTGTGCACTATTATCGCATTAATTTTGACGGAACGGGCTTGATGCCGCTCACTTCGGCCAATGCCAACCACACCGCCACTTTTTCTCCTGACAATCAATATTTTATAGATACTTATTCGCGGGTAGATATGCCACAAATCACGGCTTTGTGCTCAACTTCGGACGGTTCAGTGGTGATGGAGTTGGAAAAAGCTGATATTTCGGAATGGCAAAAAGCGGGCTGGCGAATGCCCGAAGTGTTTACGGCAAAAGGTCGCGACGGCAAAACGGATATTTGGGGGATTATTATTCGGCCCACCAATTTTGACCCCAACAAAAAATATCCCGTCATCGAAAATATCTACGCAGGGCCACACAGTTCGTTTACACCCAAATCGTTTATGGCCTCCAATCGTTCGATGTTTGAGTTGGCAGAACTGGGCTTTATTGTGGTGCAACTCGACGGCATGGGTACCTCCAATCGTTCCAAGGCGTTCCATGATGTTTGTTGGAAAAATCTCAAAGATGCAGGTTTTCCCGACCGTATTTTATGGATGCAAGAAGCCTCCAAAAAATACCCGTCGCTCGACCTGAGTCGGGTGGGCATTTACGGGACTTCGGCAGGCGGGCAAAGTTCTACGGGTGGTTTGCTCTTTTACCCTGATTTTTACAAAGTAGGCGTTTCTTCTTGCGGCTGCCACGACAATCGAATGGACAAAATTTGGTGGAACGAACAGTGGATGGGCTACCCCATCGGCCCACACTACGCCGAATGTTCAAACGTCACTAATGCCGACAAACTTCAAGGAAAATTGTTGCTTATTTTGGGCGAAGTAGATGACAATGTGGACCCCGCCTCTACCCTACAATTAGTGAATGCCCTCATCAAATCCAACAAAGATTTTGATTTTGTGATGGTTCCCAACATGGCCCACTCTGCTGGCGGCGACTATGGCGAACGCAAACGGCGAGATTTTTTTGTCAGGCATTTGCTGGGCATTGAGCCACCCGCTTGGACACTGCCGTTGACTGCGACGGGGGGCGGAAAATAATTGTTAATGCGAGCGTCTTTTTCACACCCTAATCAGCTTGATTCAATTAAGGTAGTAAATTATAAGTTCAACTTTCAATTTACTACCTTATGAAGTAAAGATTAAGTATTATTTTGAGCCAGCCATTATCACTAAAATAGCTACTTTAAAGTACTGATACCTGTACAAACCACTTTGCACAATAAACATGGAAAAACTAAAAATAATGGGGTTGTTGGCACTTGCTTTTTGTTTTGGCAACGACCTAAAAAGCCAAACCAAGGGCGATTATCCTATTCAGCCTGTTCCTTTTACGGCAGTCAAAGTCAACGACCAATTTTGGGCACCACGCATCAAGCGTAATCACGACGTGACTATCCCGATTGCTTTGGAACAATGCTACAACACGGGACGGGTCAATAATTTTTTGTTTGCGGCCAAAATCAAATCAGGCAAATTTTGCACCGAATATCCCTTCGACGACACCGATATTTACAAAATCATTGAAGGTGCAAGTTTTTCGCTCCAGACCTTTCCTGACAAAAATCTGGAAGCCCGCATCGATACCCTCATCGAATACGTGGGCAAAGCCCAAGAACCTGATGGCTACCTTTACACCACGCGCACCATTGATCCACTCCATCCGCATCCGTGGTCGGGGCTAAAACGCTGGGAAAAAGAATCAGATTTGAGCCATGAGTTGTACAACAGCGGACATTTGATTGAAGCCGCCATGGCTCATTATCAGGCTACTGGCAAAAAAACACTTCTTAACATCGCTATCAAAAACGCGGATTTGCTCTGCAAAGAATTTGGCCCAGGGAAGTTAGATTATGCTCCAGGGCATCAGATTGTAGAAATGGCCTTGGTGAAACTCTACCGCACCACCCAGCAAAAAAAATACCTCGACTTAGCCAAGTTTTTCTTGGATGTACGCGGCAAAGGCAAAGAATACAGCCAAGACCACAAAAAAGTAACCGAACAAACCGAAGCCGTAGGCCATGCCGTACGCGCCACTTACATGTACGCGGGCATGGCCGACGTGGCTGCCATTACAGGCGACAAAGCCTATCTCAATGCGATTGATAAAATCTGGGAAGACATCATTGACGATAAGTTTTACCTCACGGGCGGCATTGGTGCGGCAGGTGGTCATGAGGGTTTTGGCGCGGCTTATGAGCTTCCCAATATGTCGGCTTACAACGAGACCTGCGCCTCTATCGGCAACATCTACTGGAATTATCGTTTATTTTTGCTCCACGGCGAGGCACGTTTTTATGATGTACTCGAACGCACCCTTTACAACGGTATGGTGTCGGGTGTATCCCTCAGCGGCGATCGCTTCTTTTACCCCAATCCGTTAGAATCTATGGGGCAACATTCGCGTAGTGCGTGGTTTGGATGTGCGTGTTGTCCCAGCAACGTTTGTCGGTTTATTCCGTCGGTGCCAGGCTATGTATATGCGCAGCAAGGTAGCCGAGTTTTTGCCAATTTGTTTGTCAATAGCACTGCCGACATTACCCTCAATAGAACTGCAATACAAATTACCCAAACTACTCAATACCCTTGGTCGGGGAAAGTAGATTTTACGCTCAATCCTGCCACTCCCAAAAACTTTGAAATAGCCATTCGGATTCCAGGTTGGGCACAAAATCAACCACTTCCAAGCCATTTATACACTTTTGCCCAAAACGATGCGACACCATTTACCCTCAAAGTCAATGGTAAAACGGCTCAGTATCAACTTGAAAATGGCTACGCTATCATCAAAAGAGAATGGAAAAAAGGCGATGTCATCAGTTTAGATTTACCCATGCCCGTACGCCAAATTTTGGCCAACGATAAAGTGGCGGCTAATCAAAACAAAATAGCCATTCAACGCGGCCCGATTGTCTATTGTGCTGAGTGGCCCGACTTCCAAGAAGGACACGTCCTCAATCTCGTTGTCAATCCAACCACATCCTTTACCACCAACTATCGCCCTAACTTCCTCGACGGTGTCACCGTGATTTCGGGCGAGGCACAACAAGCCAAACGTACCTTAGAGAACCAAATCAGCCTATCGAACGTAAAATTTGAGGCGATTCCCTACTACGCCTGGGCCAACCGTGGCTCGGGCGAAATGGCCGTATGGTTTGGCACTAAGCCATCAGCAGCGCGCCCATTGCCCGCTCCCACCATTGCATCGCGCAGCAAGCTGACTGCCTCTCACAAAACAAAGACACTCTTAGCGCTCAACGACCAAGCCGAACCCAAAAACTCCAACGACCACGACAATATTTACTACCACTGGTGGCCCATGAAAGACACTACGCAGTGGGTTCAATATACTTTTGAGCAACCCGCCACGGTTTCTTCTACCAAAGTGTATTGGTTTGACGATGGCCCTTGGGGTGGCTGTCGAGTTCCTGCTTCATGGAAATTGTTGTATCAAACCAAAACGGGCGAATGGAAAGAAGTACAGCCCAAAGGCACATTTGGAACGGCCAAAGACCAATACAACGAACTATTGTTTGAACCCGTAGAGGCCACTGCACTCAAGATGGAAGTAGTGCTTCCCAAAGAATATGCCAGCGGCATCATAGAATGGTCAGTCAAGTAATACGCGACAATTTTGCATTTTTTCGCAAAAAAGTATTATTTTGCTGCTTTCAAAACCTATGATGAACATACTAACTTCTTCTTTATCATTCCAAAAACGACAATCAACAGTGGGAAATTGACTTTGAATGCCCCATTTGGCCACTTGGCAGTATTTTACGCGAAAACACCACGAATGGCAACAGCAGTTTAATTTTGATTTTATGCGTGGCGACATGGCACACGTTCAAATGCGCCCCGATGGAGTACCAGCTCAAACGGATAATTTTTATGATTCGCTTTGTGCGGCAAAAAAATACGTACAACAGCACGGTACACCTTACTTTGCTTTTTATGCCGAAACGTTCATCGCTCCCCGAACGCAATGGGCTATGGCAACGAACTCGACCACCTCGAAGCCATCGAGGCCGACGCCACTCTGGGCGATTTGCAATCGTCGAGGGTGTACGACTAAATGCCGGAATTGGTAGCATTCCTTTTAAACACATAGAGAAGATTAGAATAAACACATAGTAAGGATGAGGCTACGACGTATGTTAACCCTTCTACTATTTTAGAAATGTCAGTCTTTATCCTCGTAAGATACAAACTCATAGGTAGCGTTGCCACCAGATACACTAAATTTCAAAAAGCCCCTTGAACCATGTGTGTTACCGCGCCATGATGGTCGGCCAGCGATGGAGCCACCCGTAATGTAGTGGGTTTTTCCCGCTATGTTTAAGTCCTCAAACCAGTGAATGTGTCCTTGAAGCACAAACTTGAGGTTATAGTCTTTAAAAAGCCCCAAGACTTCATTACGGTTAGTCACTGGGGGATGAGAGAGGTAGCCATTTTGAGGAGGATACAAGTCATGGTAAGTTGTAACCAAAGGAATGTGGGCGACCACCACCACGGGGGTTTCGGGTTTTACGGAATTGAGGTCGTTTTTTATCCATTTTAACTGGCCTTCATCCACTTTTCCGATATACTTGTAGTTATCTACATCCAGCACGTTTAAGACCATAAAATGCCATCCTTTGTGGTTAAATGAATAGTAGGGATCACCAAAATATCGCTTAAACATGCCCAGTTTATAGTCGGGATGCGAGGAATCCTCTGGGCTTTCCTCGTAAATTCCAAAGAGGTCGTGGTTTCCTACGCAATTGTAAACTGGGACTTTAAATCTACGGGTCTGGCTTAGGTAATAGGTAAAAAGAGAATCTCCTTTTGCCCGATTCCCCCGCATACTATCAAAAATCTGGTCTCCCCCCGAAAGCACAAAATCAGGTTTAATTTGCTCTATTCGTTGTACTACTTTATTGAATGCTTTCTCTACGACGGGGTCGGGGCGTAGGTGCATATCAGTCATAAAAACGAAAGAAAAGTTGCCGTTTTGAGCCGAAACTGCATCTAAACAGAGATAGTAAACCAAAATAAGTAGAAAGTGCTTCATCATGAAAATGCCATTTTTAAAGGTATAACTGAAAAAAGCACGGTTCAGGCTACGGCACTAAGTAAAGTGTGAGTAAGTATCAATGTTCAATCTGTGGGAAATCCCCATAATCATTGATAAACTCTGACAGATTTCTCTGAGAACATACTACTTTATCACCGTTTTCCGTGTATTTAAAGCGAAATACAACAGTTTGACCTGATAATGAGCCAACATTTTCCTCCAAATACATCTGATAAAGTACATCTTGTTTGATAATCACAGGTTTTGACCAAGTATCATCTTCAAGACGTATTATAAAAACATAATGTCCAATAACCTGATCAATTTTTGCAAGATTGGTCTCTGATGCGCTAAACTGTGCTGTATGGCCTGTTTGGGTCACTTTTCCCCTTGCGGTTTTTACTTGGACTTTCCTCAACGTTCCTTCATCGTCTTTGACAACAAATATGTCGTCGCCAATATCAACCTCGGGTATGGCGACATTCCAGCCTTTCATTAGGAACTCAGCCATCATGTGCAAATGACCTGCTTTCCCTA
Organism: Runella sp.; assembly: GCA_039810845.1. Classification (GTDB taxonomy): domain Bacteria; phylum Bacteroidota; class Bacteroidia; order Cytophagales; family Spirosomataceae; genus Runella. Next base: position 10,258 of record JBDHXS010000066.1, read on the forward strand.
AAAATTGGTTAAACTTCTTGGTCACGGTTACCTGTTTGAATAGAGGATTTTTTTTGTTTGAGTATCAATAAATTGGATGTTTTGCATTTTTACCTGTTCATCATCCATGCCTAAGAGTACGGGGAGAATGTGCTTTTGAAGACTGCCAAAGTAGGCTTCAAAATTGCTTTTGACGTCATAACTCACAAAAATGCTATTTACAGGCATTGCTCCCGGAACAGTTTTTCTTATCAGTTCACGTAGGGATGGAAGGATACTAAAAGTAAGGCCATCCATAGTTTTATTTACGTTTACTTTTATTGTTTCCATTGGTCAATATTGAGTCGATTGCAATACAAATATAGTCAATGTTAGGATGTTATCCGTATAATTCATGCAATCAACTTGTTGATATTGCTGAAAAACTAATAATATACCCCGATCATTAGACAGAACTAATATAACCCACTATTTCACCCCAAACCTCACTCCTTTCATCGCCTCTTCCTTCATAAAAGGTTGGTTGTAGAGCCGTTTGCCTGTGGCTTTGAAAAAGGCATTGGCAAAGGCGGCAGCGGCAGGCGGTAGGGCTGGTTCACCCAAGCCCGTGGGGTTGATGGCGCTGTCCACAAAATGCACCTCCACGGCGGGAATTTCGTTGATGCGTATCAAGCGGTAGGTGTTAAAATTTTGTTGGTTGGGGATACCGTCTTTGAGCGTTACTTCGCCATAAAAGGCGTGCCCCAAGCCGTCGATGATTCCACCTTGCACTTGCTGGTACGCGCCACTGAGGTTAACCACTACCCCGCAATCCACCGCTGCAATCATCTTTCGCAGCACTATACGGCCTTTTATCTTCTCAATTTCAGCTACTTGCGCAATGTAAGAGCCGTGCGAAAAATAGGCACTAAAGCCTTGAAAAACGTTTTTCTTTTTGCCCCAACTCGATTTTTCGGCCACCAGTTTTATCACTCCTTTCATCCGCTCAATGTCATACTTGACCGCCCCGACAGGTTCTTTTTGGGCTTTTTCGAGGTATTCCAAACGGTATTCGATGGGGTCGCGGTGGGCGGCGGTGGCGATTTCGTCAAAAAACGACTGCTCGGCAAACCCCAAAAAATTCTCGGACGGTGCCCGCCACGGACTCGTCGTCACGGGTGATTTGTGGTCGATGGAGTCCACCTGAAAATTTGGCACAGCGCCCGCAGGAAAATGGTCGGGGCGCGTGCTGTTACCTGAGTTGACGCCCACACCCCGCATTCGATAGCCTATCCAATTCCCTTTTGCGTCTAGTGCCGCCTCAAAACGGTAGCGCATAGCGGGTCGGTACTGCCCACCTCGCATGTCATCTTCGCGCGTCCACATCAGCTTAACGGGCGCTTTGACCAAACTCGACAATTCAGCTGCTTCCATCGAATAATCCGAACGCTGTCGGCGGCCAAAACCACCGCCCATACGCGTCATTTCTAAGGTAACTTTCTCAATATCAACCCCCAACAGTTTTGCCACATTTTTTCGGGTATCTTCGGGCAATTGGGCAGGGCCTATCAGCTCAACGTCATCTTCTTTCACGTGCGCAAAGAAATTCATGGGTTCCATGCAGGCGTGAGACAAAAAAGGCGCTTGGTATTCGCGGGTAATAATTTGGGGCGCGGTTTTCAATACTGCCTCAACATCACCCTCTTTGCGGGACGGTTTTACGTCTGATTTTTCCAGCAATTGTTTCATAATACGGTCGTGGTCAGCCGTGCTTTCAACCGCTTCGTCGGGCTCGTAAGTTACTTTAAGTGCCTTGCGGGCGTTCATTACTTGCCACGTGGACTTGCCCAACACCGCTACTTTGTTCTTAAACACAACCACTTCCACAATACCAGGCATGGCTTTGGCCGCTGCGGTTTCGACCGATTTTATTTTTGTACCAAACGGCGGGCGTTCAATCATGGCTAACAGCATTCCTTCTCGATAAATGTCCAAGCCATAGATTGGTTTTCCAGTAATGATGTCCGCGTTATCGACGTTGTGAATGGGTTTACCGACCAGTTTATAGTCCTTTTTCTCCTTCAACTTTACTTCTGTCGGAACGGGTAAAGTAGCCGCTTCGGTGGCTAATTCACCGTAAGTTAGTTTGCGACCTGATTCTTTGTGCCACACCCAGCCATTGTCCGTCGTCAACGTATGGGGAGCTACCTTCCAGCGTTTGGCGGCGGCTTCCATGAGCATCCATCGCGCGGTGGCGCCTGCTTTGCGAAGTCGATCCCACGAATGCTGCATGGCTCCGCTCCCTGCGGTCGCTTGGCGGTTGAATTTTTTGGTATCCAAATGGGCTTGAACAATTTTAACGTTCTTCCAATCGGCGTCCAATTCTTCGGCCACAATCATCGGGAAAGCCGTTTTGATGTTCTGACCTACTTCTGGATTCGGGGCAAAAATAGTGATGACGTTATCGGGAGAAATGGAAAGGTAACTATTGAAACTCACCTCCGTAGGCAACGTAGCCGCCAACGAATCACTTCCCCGAAAACTCAGCAAAAAGCCTCCTCCCATCATGGTGGAAGCTTTTATAAAACCCCTACGGTTGAATTTGATAGACATGGTGCGTAAGTTAATGACAAATAAATCTGTTTTACAAATACTGACAACCTATCAATATACATTACTTTCAGTATTTTTTGCTTTTTTAAAGCGAGGACGACGGTTTCACAAATAAGAACAATCAGGCTTTTTACAAAAAAGCTGACATACCAAGATATATACCATCTCTTTTGCAAGTAAGAAAACAAAATCTCAATGTAGGATTGCTGAAAGTAGAAAAAGGTAATTTTGAGAACAGCATTAGGAAACTAAAGCGCCTTTTTGTCTTTTACAGTCCGATTTTAAACAATTCTATGAGGTTGTAACTCGTAACGGTTTCCAAACTCACAGGACTCTTCCTTCAATATTTGTACTTTTTACGGTAAGCGTTTGCTTCTTTTATCATTTTACCGACTTGTTTTCCGAGTCGCTTTTTATCCGCTGCTTTTATCTCAAAGCGCCGTTGCTCTTTGCTTAACTTGACGTAGCTTTCGTAAAGGTGAGCTTCCAATTCGCCTGACTCCAAAGCCTCCAAAACACCGCACCCAGCCTCATCAATATGCTTACAATCGCTGTACCGACAAGCTGCCGCAAAATCCTGTAAGGCAGGGAATAACTCTTCAGTACTTTCCCCTTCTTCGGCTGTTAATCCGAACTCGCGCATACCAGGCGTGTCTATCACCAGACTTCCGTTAGGCAGCCGAAATAGTTCTCGAGAAGTAGTGGTATGTTTACCCTTACCCGTTGAATCGCTCGTATCACTTGTTTTTTGGGTATCGGTGTTCAACAGTACATTGAGTAAAGAGCTTTTCCCTACCCCTGAAGAACCAATCAAAATATAAGTACAATATTTTTGTAACACGTTGTTTTTCAACACTCCCATACCCAATCCTGTCCGTGTGCTGCATAGATAGACTGGACAATCATGCTGTAGTCGTAAGACTTCATTTTTGTACTCTTCGGGATTGGCCACCAAATCGGCCTTGTTTAAAATGATGATAGGGTTGATTTGACAGGCCGCCAACTGAACCAAGTAGCGATCAAGGCGCATGAGATTAAAGTTATCATCCAAGCCTTGCACTATCAAGGCAAAATCAATATTGACGGCCAAAAGTTGTCTCGTCGTTTGTTTCCCTGGCATTTTGCGCGATAATTCGTTCATGCGAGGGAGTACCTCAATCAGGTATCCCATGGAGTCATAGCTTTTAAACAGCACCCAATCACCTACTTTGGGAAGCTCTTCGGAGGTGGATGCGTAGAGAAGTTTCCCAGAGAGCTCTGCCTCCTGCTCCCCCTGCTCGCTGAATAATAAATACTTAAAACCTTTGATGGATACCACTCTCCCAACAGAAAGTTCTTGATTAGGATGGGCACTAAAATTCCCTTGATGGAAATAATTCCAGCCATAACTGCTTAGTGTAATCATTGGAATAAAATAGTAAAATGAAATTTAGATTGCCTGAACACAATGAACATCAGGCAATTATCTTTTTAGACAATTGATTTGGAATAGGGCAATACGTTGCAAGGGAAGAAATGTCCTGCAACTAAGCAACAATTATTCCGGCTGGAAGATGATATGTAGAGAGCATTAATTTCATCGCCCCAAAGATAATGATTTTCACAAAACGTTCAAACAGAGCCGTTATCACGTCGAAGAGCAATGTTATACCAAAAAGAGAGAAAGTAACCGTCATTCATAAAGAAAGCTGCCCGAAATCGAGCAGCTTTCTTCAATACATGGCCAAGCGACCAATTGATTTTTACTACTTTAATTTCATATTTAATGGATCCCATTTTACTATTTTCTTACTTAGATAACTTTCGTTACACGCCAAAGCAGGAGCAGCAGCTCTGAACCCAAATTCAGCATCTTCTACCACTTGTTTACCTGTGCGGATAGCGTCGAAGAAGTTGGTAAAATGGTCTAAGTGGTCGCTGTAACCAGCAGGAACTTTAAAAATAATATCCTCTTTGGTTTTCCTTTTTCGTTGTTCGGTCGTCCATTTGGCATCGTATTCTTTTTGCATTTCTTCCTGCATACTTTTTGAAAAAGTAAAAAGTGAATCATACCCGCCAAATCCTGGGGCTTCAGGCATCAAACTGTGTTTGACTGTAATATTATTACCCTGAACCTGTATAACTCCCTCCGAACCAACGAGTTGTATTACTTCTTGACCACCCGTTCCGCTAATAAAATTCACCTGAAGTGTCAACTGAAAAGTGGGATGTTCGGGGCTATCGGGATACTGCATGACACCCGACATGACATCGGGCAAATTGCGGCCATCTTTCCAATAGCTAAACTGACCCGTGCTATAAATACTTTCGGGGCCTTTGGAGTTGGTAATAAAATGCGTTCCACTTAACAAATGGATGAACAAATCGCCAGCTACCCCCGTACCTACTTCCTTAAAAGCTCGCCACCAAAAGAATTTTTTACCATCGTAAGGCATTTTTTGCCCAGTAATGGCAATAAATTTTTCCCAGTCGGTGGTGTTTGCATCAGCATCTTTTGGAATCGTATATTCCCATGCCCCGATAGAGCTCTGTCGGTCATAAACGGCATTCACCATGTTAAGTTTTCCGATTTCGCCTGCTGCCAATAATTCTTTGGCTTTGGCATAACCGAGACTACTGACCCTCTGACTACCGACTTGCACCACTTTTCCCGACTTTTTGGCAGCGGCCACTACAGGAGCGCCCTCATTAATTTTATAGACCATCGGTTTTTCACAATAAACATGCTTACCTTTTGCCAGTGCATCTAAGGTGATACGGGCATGCCAAACATCGGTCGTACAAATCAGCACAGCGTCAATGTCGGCTCTATCTAAAAGTTCTTTGTAATTACGGGTTGTATAGAGGTCTTTGCCATATTGTTCTTTGGCATTTTCGATTCTGCCCGTGTATAAATCGCAAATACCTGCCAATTCTACCCCAGGTACTTTGAGCGCAGTGTTCAAATCAAAATGCCCTTGAACACCATAACCAATGACGCCTATCCGTACTTTGTCGTTGGCAGAGAAGTTTCTTTCGTAGTTCAATATACGTTCTTCTGCTTTTTCTTGTGCTGTTAATGAAGCAAAAGGAGAGGCCGCTGTAATTAAACTTGTAGCACCGATTTGTTGTAAAAAGCGTCTTCTCGAGTTAAGTTTATCTTTCATTGTTTTTTATGTTTTAGATTTGAATGTTGACTAACGGGTGTTACCCCTTCGGGGTTCGCTGCGCATTCATCGTTCATTACTCATCGTTTAGCACTTATCATTTTACCGAATAACTCACAAAGGCAATCTTCTTGCTATCAGGACTCCACGACGGTACGTTGATCGTACCTTGCCCACCAAAAAACACAGGTGTTAAATCCTTGATTTCTTTTGTTTGAAGATTCATCAAACGCAATTTTACTTGTTTCCCAAA
>JBDHXS010000067.1:0-16222 GCA_039810845.1 Runella sp.
TTGAAATTGAGCTTGTAGGTTCGCTTGATGTTCAATCCGGGTCGAATGGTACGAAGATACTTATTCGCCTAAATCAATCAATCCCAAACGAGTCGCTTTCTGAATAAGTTCGACAGTAGTTTTCACATTAAGTTTGTGCTTTATATTTTGCCAATGTTTATCGTAAGTATTTTCAGAGCGGTACAAAATTTCTTGGGTAATCTCTTTTCGGCTCTTGCCATCAGCAAACAGTGTCAGAATTTGTTTCTCTGTTGGTGTTAGTGGTTCAACACTTTCTTTGATAGTACTTATAATCTTTTCCAAAATTTGAGGATTGAAATAATTTTCACCTCTACTCAAGTAATTGAGTGCTATAATGAGTTCTTGTATAGGTGCACTTTTAGGAACATACCCATTTATACCAGCTTGATAAGCACGACGTAACACCTGACTTCTTTTATCCTCACTTGAGAACATCAATATTTTGATAGAGGGGTGTTTTTTCTTAATAGACTGTGTGAGTTCAATACCATTTATGTCATTCTCTCGCAGATATAGGTCGGTAATGACCAAATCGACTGCTTGATTTTCGATAAAATTCAAAGCTTCTTGGGCAGTTACAACGTGTCCAATTACTTTAAAATCGGGTAAACCATTGAGAGCATGAATAATACCGCCAATCGCTACTTGGTGATCGTCAACTAACAGAATGTTAGACATTATAAATATCAAACGTTAGTTCCTAAGAAAATTAATGTTTTTGACTACTATTCGTAATAATTCAAAGTCCTGTGTCCTTCGCGTTCCAGGAGCTGATCGCGTTTGAAGATATCCAAGTCTGATTCTACCATTTCTTTGACAAGGGCAGGTAAATCATATTTAGGAGTCCAGCCCAACTTAGTATTGGCTTTGGTTGGGTCACCAATGAGCAATTCGACTTCGGTAGGTCTGAAATAACGCGGGTCAATTCCTACTACTTCTTTACCCACAGGAAGTTGGTAATCAGGGTGATTGCATTTTACAATCACTGCTTTTTCTTCTACGCCTTCGCCCGTAAATTCTAATTCAATTCCTACTTCGGCAAATGCCATTCGTACAAAATCACGGATGTAGGTAGTTTTTCCCGTAGCAATGACGAAATCTTCGGGGGTTTCCTGTTGGAGCATCAGCCACATAGCCTCTACGTAATCTTTGGCGTGTCCCCAATCGCGTTGCGCATCCAAATTTCCCAGAAATACTTTATCCTGTAAACCCATCGCAATTCTTGCCACAGCCCGGGTAATTTTACGCGTCACGAAGGTTTCACCACGCAAGGGAGATTCATGGTTAAACAAAATCCCGTTGACGGCATACATATTGTAAGCTTCCCGGTAGTTGACCGTTATCCAATAGCCGTAGAGTTTGGCAACCGCATACGGAGAGCGCGGATAAAAAGGAGTAGTTTCCGATTGAGGAACGGCTTGTACCAAACCATACAATTCGGAAGTAGAAGCCTGATAAACACGGGTTTTTTGAGTAAGTCCGAGTAAACGCACAGCTTCCAACACGCGCATGGTGCCCAATCCATCCACTTGAGCGGTATATTCCGGTTCTTCAAAACTTACGCGAACATGCGATTGAGCTCCGAGGTTATAAATTTCATCGGGTTGAATTTCCTGAATCAAGCGAATGATGTTGGTAGAATCGGATAAGTCCCCGTAATGTAAGAAAAGACGTACATCGCGTTCGTGCGGGTCTTCATATAGATGATCTATTCGTTGGGTATTGAAAGACGAACTTCGGCGTTTGATGCCATGAACCTCATATCCTTTATCCAATAAAAACTCGGTCAAATAAGCTCCATCCTGACCCGTAATCCCCGTAATAAGTGCACGTTTTTTCATTCTAATTTATTGAGTAATCCCACCAAAACTGCTTGTGAAAGTAATATGCAGTGGTATGTTTTACACTTGAAATGTTGGCAAATTTAGCTATTTTACCATTAGACTTTTCTTTAAATCTATTTTCTCGGGCAAAATCACGGCTGTCTCGTATTGTTGACGAACCTGTTGAAGGTATCGTTCTGCTTCCAAGCGAGTCATAAAATCGCCAATCCGGACACGGTAGGTAGGCTGATTATAAACCAAATAAGGATTGAGTTCTGGGAAATTTTGGTAGGTAAAAAGCCGAGCATCATCAGCTTCTTTTCGGGTATTTCCTACATAAATTTGGATTCGATAACCTGAAGCAAAACGAATGGCTCGATTTTTGGCTGCTATGGTATCCACCGCTGCGTCTAACTGCCGATTGATGTGCAGCGGCTGGTCAGATAGTACCCGTTTTACCTCTGATTTTTTGGCAACTACTTCCGTTGGTGTCACTTCTTTGTAACGCGGACGTACTACTGATAAATCTTCATCGTAATTGCTGTAAGGGTCTATTGTTGTGGATGTAGTACTAATAGGCTTAGAAGAAGCACAACCGACGAATATCGCACTCGATACAATAACTAAAGCAAAATACCTGAAACTCATACGTAGTTAATTGTTATCAGTTTATGATTACAAAACAAAATTAAGGATTCCTCTTTAGAGTTTTACTTTTTTTCCAACAACAGCGTTACCTTATTGAAATCAGCAGCGGCATTGATGATCTTTTGAAAAGTAGGAAAAATATCAAGAGGTTGTAACACTTGCTTGTAATATTCATCAATACTGATTGTTAAGAGATTGCCTTCCAACTTATAATTAGACACAAAACCCATAATGGGTTCTGGTTTGCCATCGGTGATATTTCGATTTAAACTTTCCAAGCCGCTTACTTTATAACCCTCTGGAATCCGAATTTTTACGATACGTTTGTAAGCGTGTGCATTACCCATGTCAATGGCATATTGGCGCGGGCGTTCATTGTACATTTCTACCTGTGGCCCAATGAGCTCGCCTACTTTAAACAAATATTTTTTACCCGCTCTCTCCAGCACGCTTTTGAGGACGATGTCAGTGGTTAGGATAAAAGGCTTATTGGCCTCTTCGCTGTTGAGGTTTGTGTTTTTGATTTGGGCATTGGTATAAGTTACATCGGGTTTTAGCGTTGATTTGATGATTTCATTAGTCAGATTTTTACGCTCTTCTTCGGCTTTGATAAAGTGATAATAAGGCCGTAATTGAGCCGCTTGATGGCCTGTCATTTGTCGGGTGACTTTCCCTTGTACTTGATCCATCGTTGGTGAAAAAGAAACTTCCATGGCCAAGTCATCGTGATTATCAATGATGGTTGAGAAAGGAATCAAACGCACTTCGCCTTCTGGATAAGTTTCTTTTCCATCTTTTTTCTTTTGAATAAACAGGGCGTAGTTTCCTTCCATAAATTGATCGATCATCCCATAGCGAAAAATAGGACTACCAGGATCTAAAAACTTCTTGGTTGTAGGGAAATACAATAAGTATTCATCTAAAAAACTCCATGAATCAAAACTTTTATCGAAAACGGCATCTGCACGGCTACATCCCACTACGATTTCGTGCGGAATATTAAGCAATTCAAGCGCTACAATGTACAGACGTATCATACCTGCTTTAGATGCGTATTGCTTTTTCAAGATGTCGGTAGCTACTTCAGCATCTTCGTCTTCTTTGAGTGCAATGTTGGTTTTTATGTAGTTTTCCAGCTTTTTAATAGCGAGTTCTGGGGCTAAACCCTTGATTTTTTCTTTTATCAGTAGTACATCTACTTCTTTTTTAGACTCATCAAGCCCTGTTCGGAGATAGTCATAAAACGTTTCAGCGGCGCTTTGCCAAGTATAAAGTCGCTCGTCGCCCCGGCTAAGATTATAAGACAGTTTGTAGTCAACCCGTACGAGATTTGCTTTAAGGTTAGCATATTTTTCTTCGTGAATAGGCAAAAGATTCTTTACCGAAACAGTTGTTGTGCGTTTGCCTGCAAGCAAAGTATCAGATTGAATTAGGGCAGGGGCATTATAGACCTTGGCTTCAAATTGCAAATAAGTAGGAGTAATAATACGTACTTCTGATGTTCTTACAGGTATATCGCTTTGCAAGATTTCAGCACCAAATAGTGCACTGTTCCGTCGAAAAAGGCTAATATATTCCAATTCACCACCAACCTCAAGCCCCTCAACAGCCAAGATTTTATACACTCGACCCCGCTCTTCAAGTTCTTTTACTGCTTCCAACCCTACTTCCTTTATAGCACCATTTTTACCAATACTACGGGCTTTCAAGTAAAGTAAATCATTGGTATTGGGTACGGGCAAAACGATTTTATTGTACATTTCTATCGCTTTGGAATCATTGATGCGAATGCGCTTTGAAATTCCTTGTATGCAAGCCAACTGCCCAAGCGAATCAAAGGCATACTCAATAAAAAGCTGATTATTCAACAACACCCCCGATTCCTTTTGTTCAACTTCGGTCAATGTTGCTAATTTAGTGTCAACTTTTTGTTGTTCAATGATTTTTTTAAAAGCCACTTCTTGGGCTTGGAGTGTGGTGGTGAGGATAAATGCCAACCAAAGGAGTTGTTTCATGAATTTTTTGTAAAGTACAATTTTAATTTTTGTCAATCTTACTATCTTTCTGTCAACTATCCAACGCAAACGAATGAATTATATACTTATTGTTTTTGTGAAAAACCCCATTCAAGGGAAAGTAAAAACACGAATGGCTACCACCATAGGTAACAAAAGAGCCGTAGAGGTTTATTTAGAGTTGTTGAATCATACCAAATCAGTCATTACAAAGTGGTTAGAAGAACCAGATGTAAAAGTACAAAAACAAGCTGTCATTTATTATGGCGATTATATCAATGATGAGGATTTGTGGAGCCAACCTTATTTTCTTAAAAAATTACAAGATTCCCATCCCAATTTAGGAATGCGGATGCAATCTGCTTTTGAGCAAGAATTAGTGTCGGAAGCTGACCGTGTAGTAATTATTGGCAGTGATTGTTTAGCACTTCGCCCTGCCCACCTTACGGAAGCTTTTGAGATATTGGACAAAAACGATATAGTCATTGGCCCTGCCGACGATGGAGGGTATTATCTATTGGGAATGAAAAGATTGCATAGCTTTTTATTTGAAAACAAATCATGGAGTCAACCGATACTTTTGGCAGAAACCCTTACCGATATAAAACAAACTGAGTCAAGTGAAAACACCTGTCTCAGTTATCATTTATTGGAAACCTTATCTGATATTGATACTTGGGAAGATTATTTACGGGCACTGAAAGCAGCAAGTGTTTTTTGAGCATTGGCTTTGTCGCCACTTTGTTCATAGACTCGTGCCAAATTTTGATAGACTGTTAAATCTTGGCATTTCAACTGAATAGCGGCATTCATCTCTTGTATGGCGTTTTTCGGATTGCCCTTCGACCACCAACATAAACCCGTATAATAACGTAATAGTGCGTCGTTGGCAATGGCCACTGAAGCCCGTTGGGCTAACAAAATCCCTTCATTTGCCTTATTCAAATTGTATTTTGCCAATACAGCGGGTGGATATAGACCATAATTAGTGGGGTTTTTGGATAAATAAGCCGTAAATAACGAGTCAGCTTTTCCCCATTGTAGCTGTTGCATGGCTTTCATAGCATTTTCATCGTCATGGTCGGCGTGTTTCATGACAACCATCAGTGATTGCCCGTCCAATTTTTCTGAGTAAATTGTACCGTAAGGCGGCCAACCAAATAGTAATACTTCGCGTGGAACAAATAAACAACTAAAAATAGCATAATCCCACTTTAAAGAACCGTATCCTTTTATACCCGAATAAACTACTTTCACTTTAGCGTTGGGATAGCGTTTTTTGAATAAATACTGAGTCGCACTTAGAGCATTGGTGATTACAGTGACGCTGTCTTTAGAAGTATTAATAGTGGATTCATTGTTCATCAACCATTCGACACTTGGTTTCAGGGACATTTGCCAATAATCGGATTCGTAGTCAGTAAATGTTTTCTTTACTCCTCCTGAGAATTCATTGTAGTAGAAATAGGCGTATTTATGGTCTTTTGCAATGCTATAAATGGGATGTGACATCATCAACAATAACACCCCAAGGCTGATAAGTTGTTTACGAAGTGAGGTGTTGACAAGCAGTCTTGCAATAGTAAAGCCTACAAAACCCACTAAAACAGGATATAAAAACAAGAAATGCCGCCATTGACTATATAGATTTACTTTTGAACTCACGGCATACAGCACTGGGAAAAGTCCTACAAATAACAAAAAGGCCTCACTATAAAATTTGCATTGAAATAGCCTGATTGCCAGCATGACCAATCCTCCAAAAAAACCAAACAACAAAGCTGCGGGAATAGTAAGCCCCAAAATGCGGTATAAATAATTTTTAGGTATTGTTAGTGAGTCAATTTCTTGGCCATTGAATAGCAAAGGAACTCGCTGAGGGAATTTCTTGACGTAATTGAAAAGTTCTAAATAGCCAGTTAAGGGATTTTTGTGTAAGGTAGGCCAGATTGCTACTGTTAGCGCATAGGCTACTATCATCGCTGCTGCTATTTTAAGAACGCTATATAAGAGTGCTTTGCTATCGGTACGAGCGGCAGGCCGAAGTAAAAAATAACTCAGACCAAAAAGGCCGCAATAAGCGAGTACAATCAATCCTGCAGGCCGAATAGACATTAATATCCAGAAAGAAACCATAAATCCTATCAGCGAACCCCAATGCACTCTGGGCAGTTCTTTGAGTAAACGTACCATAAAGTAGAGCGAGGCCGTATAACCGAAAGCAAACGGAATATCTTTGGTATTCATAAACCCGTGTCCCACAAAGGTTGGACTACTCATCAACAATAACGTAGTAATCACCGCACCCAGATAACCACCTCCTAATAATCGCACCAATAAAGCCGCAAAAAGTACAGTTAGTACGGCAAAAATCTGATTAAGTGCGTGCCGAACATTGAATTCATAGCCATTTTCGTTCCCAACCATCTTGTTAACACCCACCGCTATCAATTCAAAAAAAGTCCCGTATGATGGAATTGTTACCCCGACCTTTGTACCATCTTCGTATTGTGGGCGTATATAACTACTGTCTTTCCCTCCCGTTTGATAATAAGACCAGACCGATTTTCCGTATAAGTTCATGTCCATTTCGTCCACATGAAAACCTATTTCATAACCTGCTGTGAGCATACCTACCAAAAAGACTCCTATCAATGCAAAAAAAGCCTTTTTCCAAATCGGTGTTTCGGTACGAATGATAGACGACGGTATTGTTTTTGGAATAATTGTCGCAGGTGTATGAGCAGGTGAAGACGAAATATTTTTGGGGGTCGATGAAATTGATTTCCTCAAGTCAGCAGTAGGTCGTTGTTTTTGAGGAAAACTTGGCTTTACTTGAGTATTCATTGAATTAAATATTTGTTAGTTAGAGAGTTAGGCTTAACCAAAATCACCTTTATCAAAATTCGTGCCAAATTTGATTTTTTGCTTAAAGTCAAATTGTAAGAGGAGTTTTCGTAATAATTCCTATTTTTACCAACCTTAACAGTTGAACTAAACCCTAAATAGTATTTCTAATGAACAACTCACTTTTCCGCAAGAAGTCAATAGCACAAATTCTTCACAATGCTGAATCCGAAAGTCATTCAAGTGGGATGTCTAAAGTACTCGGTGTACGCGACTTGGTGTCCATGGGAATTGCTGCAGTAATAGGAGCAGGAATTTTTTCTACGATTGGAGCAGCAGCATATGATGGCGGGCCAGGTGTTATTTTTCTTTTTATCATTACAGCCGTTACCTGTGGATTTACAGCACTGTGTTATGCCGAATTTGCATCACGAGTTCCTGTGTCAGGAAGCGCCTATACGTATTCATACGTTACGTTTGGTGAAGTAGTGGCTTGGATTATTGGATGGGCATTGATTTTAGAATATGCTATTGGCAATATTGTAGTAGCTATTTCTTGGAGTAGTTACTTTGACAATGTGTTGCAAGGAGTTGGGATTGTTCTTCCTCGCTGGATGGTGACAGATACCGCCACTGCCCAAAAAGTCTTTGATGTAGCCCGAGCAGCGGGCAAGTCGGTAGAAGGGTTAGCTTGGAGTACAGCACCAGTCTTAGGCGATACAAAGCTAATTTTCAATTTACCTGCTTTTATTATTGTGGTCTTAGTAACGATGTTGGCTTATGTGGGTATCCAAGAAAGCAAACGTAGCGCCAATGCCATGGTGGGACTCAAGCTGATTGTGCTGTTTGTAGTTTTTGCCGTCGGGATTTTTTTCATAAATACCGATAATTGGACTCCTTTTTTTCCTAACGGTTTTGGTGGTGTATTGAAAGGGGTTTCAGCGGTGTTTTTCGCCTACATAGGTTTTGACGCGATTTCGACTACGGCAGAAGAATGTAAAAACCCACAACGAGATTTGCCACGTGGAATGATTTACTCACTGATTATCTGTACACTTATTTATATTGTTACTGCACTGGTCATTACGGGAATGGTAAACTATTCCGAATTTCAGGGGGTAGCAGATCCTTTGGCATACGTCTTTGAGAAAATCGGACAGCCTCGCGTTGGTTATTTTATTTCAATTAGTGCGGTAGTGGCGGCCACGAGCGTTTTGCTGGTGTTTCAGATAGGGCAGCCCCGTATTTGGATGAGCATGAGCCGCGATGGATTGCTTCCCCAACGCTTCAGCAAAATTCATCCACGTTTTAGTACGCCTTCCTTCGCCACTATTATGACAGGTGTTTTGGTTGCTGTTCCTTCGCTTTTTATGGATGCCTCATTGGTAACCGATTTAACCAGTATTGGTACGCTCTTTGCCTTTGTATTAGTATGTGGCGGTGTATTGGTTTTACCAAGAGATAATAAGATAGGTACCAAATCTTTTAGCTTACCTTATATCAATGGCCAATTTATTGTACCCGTTTTGTGGATTGTTTTTGCTTATTTTTCTTGGGGAAGAATTAGCGCAGCGTTTTCTGGATTTGGCAATGAACAGCATCAGGAATACCTCTTTCTGGTGTTTCTTGCACTCTCATTGGGGGTTTCTGTGTACAGTTTTTTGAAAAAATGGTCATTGATTCCTGTCTTAGGCATGCTTTGTTGTAGTTACTTAATGATTGAAATTCCTATTAATTCATGGTTCGTATTTTTTGGATGGATGGCTGTGGGATTGGCGATTTATTTAGGTTATGGCTATCGGAAAAGCAAATTAGCAAAATAGTGAATAGTCCACAGATGTGTAGTCTGCATATAAACAATTCAAATTAACAAAATGGCCTGATAATCAGGCCATTTTGTTAATTTGAATGAAGACTTAAAATTTATTTAGTTGTTATACGAACAATTTTGGACGGAACTAAGTTTTATAATCAGAATAATCATATTAGCTGAATCTGGATAAGATACCGCATAATATAAAGATTTTAATGGTAGAGGTTTAGGTAGTGTATAGATCTGCCATCCTTCCTGAGGGTGGCGGATTTTTATTTTTAGGCGATTCTCAGCATCGTAAAACGATCTACCATTTCATCGGGATGAACTTCCAATACATTTGCCAATACCAATAAAACCAATGTTTTAGAAGCTAAATTGCGCGAAATATTTGCTACTGAGGCAAAGGCATCCACCGTGACACTCTGGTGTTTGTCTAAATGCTGCATTAGTTTTCTTTCTTTATCGCCATACTGAAATTTTACATTTCGGTCATCGTTTTTGCGGCGTAAGATTTCTCGCATTTCCCAACTGGCCTGAATAGACTTATCGGCTACACGAATGTAGGTTCTCTTAACCAAAGTGTTGTTAGGCTTCTGCGGCAACACTTTCTTTTTTACCAAAGTGGTATTACTTTGTGAGGGGTTGGGTTCCTGAAGTACATAATGAGGTCGTTTTTCGCTGGGTAACACCGTAAAAACCAATACGTCGCGCTCTTCGCCGATGGGAATACGATCAATGTGGTATTCTATGCCGGGCGAACAGTATTTTTCGATGGCCCTGACCAGTAGGTATTCGTCCTCGTCTACGTATTTGAGGCCCTTGATGGTGCGATCGTCGCCGATGCCGATGAGAAGACGTCCGCCGCCGGTATTAGCAAAAGCCACTACCTCACGGACAATTTTTTCGGGGTGATTGGACTTGAGTTTAAACTCAAGATACTTACCTTCACCCTGTCTGACCAATTCTCTTAATGCCTTGTAGTCCATTGGACAGGTCGTAAAATTGGAGGGACTTATCTGTTTGTTAAAGCTACCGGTTTCAGATGAAACGCCCAAGAAATCGACATTATTTTTTTTCGATACCGAAAAGCTGCTCATTTTTTTAAATATTGCGCTTACAATTAAACAAAAAAATCGAAGATATGATTCTGTACAGCGTAACTGTTAACATAGATCGAACCATAGAAGCAGAATGGTTGCAATGGATGAAAACCGTGCATATGCCCGAAGTAATGGCTACAGGACTGCTGTTGGGAAATAAAATTCTACGGTTGTTAACCGAAATCGAAAATGAAGGCACTACTTTTTCCTGTCAGTACTATTTCCAAACCATGGAAGATTATTTTACCTACGATCAACTCCATTCCATGGAACATCAACAAAAGCATCACGCCCGTTACGTAAATAAGTACGTGTCTTTCCGAACGTTGTTGGAAGAAGTATAACTGTTTTTATCATGCTGAAAGCATCTAAAAACGTCAAAAAGTGGATGAAAAGCACCTTCAGTGTGATTAAAAAACAGACTTTTTGGCTCACAGTGAGCCCTTTTTTATTGTTTTTACTGGTTGATTTTGCGTTTCCCTTCAAGGTAAATCCTTCTTATTCTACCCTTGTTTCTGCGGCTGACGGTACGGTTCTGCACGCCTTTTTGAACGAAGAGGATAAATGGCGTCTATTTACCGAATTGGAAGAAATCACGCCCGCACTTCGTCAAACGATTCTCCAAAAAGAAGATAAATATTTTTATTATCACTTCGGAATTAATCCCGTTTCGCTGGGAAAAGCCTTTGTGCGGAATACAATCAGCGGCAAACGTACTTCCGGTGCTTCGACCATTACAATGCAAGTGGTGCGACTGCTCGAACCCCGCAAGCGCACCTACACAAGCAAACTCATTGAAATGGGGCGGGCGTTACAGTTGGAACTGCATTATTCCAAAGACGAAATTCTGCAACTCTACCTCAACCTGATTCCGTACGGAAGCAATATCGAAGGCATGAAATCGGCTTCGATGCTGTATTTCGGGAAACCGCCGCAGTTGCTGAGTTTGGCCGAAATTACCACCCTGACCATCATTCCCAATCGCCCGTCAAGCTTGCGACTGGGGCGAAAGAATGCCTACATCACGCAGGAACGCAATAAATGGCTCAGGCGATTTGGACAAGCCAATCTGTTTGAAAAACAAGTCATTGAAGATGCCATCAACGAACCATTGAATGCGTATCGCCGCGAAGCGCCCAAAGCCGCGCCGCATTTGGCCCTTCGTTTGAAAAAAGAAAACAAGGGCGTACCCATTATACGAACAACGTTAGTCCCCAACCGACAGGCGCAGGCAGAACAAATGACCCGCAACTACGTAAATCGGCTGAGAAGTATGAACATCCACAACGCGGCAGTTATCGTGGTCAACAACCAAACCATGAATGTAGAGGCTTACATAGGCTCGGCTGATTTCAATAACCCCTACGACGGCGGGCAGGTAGATGGCATCCGTGCCGTGCGTTCGCCAGGTAGTACCCTAAAGCCGTTGTTATATGCCGTGGCGTTTGATAAGGGATTCATTACTCCCAAATCAGCGGTGAATGACGTACCGACCAATTTTGGTGGCTTTGAGCCAGAAAACTTCGATCGTCGGTTCAATGGCAAAGTGACCGTCGAATTTGCCTTGGCCAACTCACTCAATATCCCTGCGGTGAAAGTCTTGCAAACGATGACACCGAGTGTGTTGATTGAGTATTTGAAAAAGGCGGATTTTCAAACCGTCAAAAAGCAATCCAAAGACTTGGGACTTTCCATGATTTTGGGCGGTTGCGGCGTGACGTTGGAAGAACTGACACGCCTATTTGCAGCTTTTGCCAACGAAGGACAGTTGCAGGGACTTCACTATACTACTACCGATTACAAATCGGCAGGTTCTTCGTTCAGGATTACAAACCCTGAACAGCACAAGCAGTGCAAACCCGAACCGCTTATTTCTTCCGAATCCGCCTTTTTAATTACCAACATCCTGACCCAAATCACGCGCCCCGATTTGCCCAATAATTTTGATAATACCTACCACCTGCCGCGTATTGCGTGGAAAACGGGTACCTCCTACGGCAAAAAAGACGCGTGGAGCATTGGCTATAACAAGCATTTTACGGTAGGTGTGTGGATTGGGAATTTTTCGGGGGCAGGAGTGCCTGAATTGAACGGGGCTAATATCGCCACGCCCCTGTTGTTCGATATTTTCAACGCCCTCGACTATAACTCACCGACAGGCTGGTTTAAACCCACCGCCGATTTAACCCAACGGAAAGTATGCGCCGAAAGCGGTGATATCCCGAGCGATTTTTGTACGCACCAAATCCTCGACTATGCCATCATGGGCATCTCACCCACGCGCAAATGCCAACATTTGAAATGGGTGTTTACCGACCCCTCCGCCCACCTTTCCTATTGCACGGAGTGCTTGCCCGATAGTGGCTATGTGCGGAAACTGTATCCCAATCTCGCTCCTGAATTGATTGCGTACAATGAACTGAATCGAATTCCTTACCAACGCATCCCTCCGCATAACCCCGCCTGTACGCGGGTGTTGGAAGTGGGTGCTCCTATCATTGTAAGCCCCAACGACGGCAGCGAGTATTTTTTGGAAGGGCAACAGTTGCAATTGGCCTGCCAAGCTGCTAACGATGTGCGGGAGGTGTATTGGTACGTAAATGACCAATTGCTGCAAAAAGCCAATCCTCAAACTCCGCTGTTTTTTACACCGCCTTTAGGCAAAGTAAAAATCTCATGTAGCGATGACAAAGGACGGAATACGGATATAAGAATTAACGTAATTGCTGTAAATTAGCCACTTGTAGCAAGGAAACATGAAAAACCACCCGCAGACTTTCTCCGACAGCCCCATTTCTTTCAATATGATAGCGATTGAGGGAAATAGGCAAGGCGACCCGTTTAAAATGAGCGAAACCTATCGAGTACGCTTAGACGATTTTGGGATGGGTGAATATCCGGTGACGCAGGCACTATGGGCGTATGTGATGCAGGATACGGATATAGCCAACCCGTCGCGTTTTAAAGGAGCCGACCGCCCTGTGGAGCAAGTTTCTTGGGAAGACATTGACGAGCTTTTTTTGCCAAGGCTCAATGACAAAACAAAAGAAAAACGCCCAAAGGGTACCTATTACCGCTTGCCCACTGAAGCCGAATGGGAATACGCTGCACGAGGGGGTAAGTACTGGTGGGAATACCCGTTTGAATACGCGGGGAGTAATAAATTAGAAGAAGTGGGTTGGTACGCAGAAAACAGTCAAAATGAAACGCAGGTAGTAGGATTAAAAACGCCAAACTTGTTGGGCTTATACGATATGAGTGGGAATGTATGGGAATGGTGTAGTGATTGGTACGGTTCTTATCCAAGCTCAGCTAAGAATGTTATATCCAATCCTACAGGGCCTACTACTGGTACGCTCCGCGTGTATCGCGGCGGTAGCTGGCACGGCTACGCGCTGTACTGCCGCTCTACGTTCCGCCACAGCTACTGGCCTGAGTTTCGCAGCTACCGCGTCGGTCTTCGGTTAGTTCTTTCTTTCTCTGTAATTCAGACGGGTAAAATCCCGTGAGCAAAAAAGAAAGCGGAATGGAGTGACAAGGCGACGCAGGGAGGAGGGACGACGACCAAGCGCGCCTTGTGACGAAATGGAGCGGTTGGTATGATAAACAATACCCGCGGAGCGGGTCGAAATAGGCTAACAAAAGAAGTATGCAAATCAAAATATACGCTATTCCGGTCATGGGAGGGGAAAAACTCATGGAGGAAATGAACACTTTTCTACGTACCAAAAAGATATTACAGGTAGAGAAACAGTTTTACAGTACTGCTCAAACAGCTGCGTGGACGTTTTGTATCAGTTATTTGGAAGATAGCAATGAGCCAAATAATGAAAAAGTAAAAATTGATTACCGACAAGTCTTGGACGCTGTAAGTTTTGAACGTTTTTCAAAAATGCGCGAAATCAGAAAGCGGTTAGCCGCTGAGGAGTCTCTGCCAGCTTATGCTATATTTACGGATGAAGAATTGGCAAACTTGGCAAAAATAGAAGACTTAACGTCAGCCAAAATGAAAAGCATTAAAGGCATTGGTGAGAAAAAAGTAGAAAAATACGGACGCTCTTTTCTAACCGAATCCCATGACAAAAAAAGCGGGTAATTTGTTGGGATCCATTGCCGACCCCGACAACCTACGTTTGGCATTTTGGAAAGCCCGTAAAGGGAAGTCGTATTCCACGGAAGTAGAGGCTTACCGCAAAAATGTAGAGGCAAACCTGTTTCAACTCCGAAATGAACTATTGAGCGGAGTTATCCATGTGGGTCAATATCGTTATTTCAAAATCTATGACCCCAAAGAACGACAAATTTGCGCGAGTGCTTTTGGCGAACAAGTGCTGCACCATGCGTTGATGAATTGTTGTCACGATACCTTTGAGCGTTGGCAAATTTGGAATAGCTACGCCAGCCGAAAAAACAAAGGAGCGTATGCCGCTATCGAAAAAGCCAAATCGTTTACCCGACGTTATACATGGTTTTTGAAATTGGATGTTCGCAAGTTTTTTGAAAGCATCGCCCACGATGTGCTCAAACATCAACTGCGCTCCTTATTTAAAGATGCCTCCGTTTTGGATGTATTTGATTCAATCATTGATAGTTACGAAGCACATCCCAAACGCGGCGTACCTATCGGCAATCTGACAAGTCAGTATTTTGCCAATCATTATTTATGCTCTTTAGACCATTTTATCAAAGAACAACTTCGCATCAAAGCCTACGTGCGCTACATGGACGACATGATTTTGTGGGAGAATGACAAAGAAGTATTGCAGGAAGCTTATCGCCGCATCAAAGCCTTCGTAGAAACCCAACTGCGCTGCGAGCTAAAACCACCGCAACTGAACTATACAAGCCGGGGGCTTCCTTTTTTGGGTTACAAACTGCTGCCTTACAGTGTAAAATTAACCCAACGCAGTAAGCAGCGATTTATTAAAAAAATGCGATATTTGGACGAGGCGTATCAATCCGGCAAATGGAGCGAATCCACCTGCCAAAGACGCGCCTTGCCCCTTCTGGCTTTTGTTAATCATGCAAATACCAAAGGGTTTAGGTCAAACATCAAAGGGAACGAACCGCGTGAATCGCGGCGGTAGCTGGAACAACAACGCGCAGAACTGCCGCTCAACGAACCGCAACAACAATACGCCCACGAATCGCAACAACAACGTCGGCTTTCGGTTGGTACTTTCTTTCTCTCCAGCTCACGGGATTGTCGGACGACAACCACTGAACAGATGTTTGTCCGGTTCCCTCCAAAAGGGACAAAAATGTTCTGATGTACTCAGAACCTCGGCAGCAGTGTGAGTAGCCCAAGGCCGAAAGCTCTGCTGCTTTTTTAGAATGATTTTTCATACTTTGAACTCATGCAGAAAAAAGCCCCTACTGAATTTAAAAATACCCCCGCCGCATTTGAGATGCTTTTGGTGGAGGGAGGCGTGTTTGAGATGGGGAGTAATGCTAAAGAGGCTTATGATGATGAAAAGCCCGTTCATAAAGTGCAGGTAAGCAGTTTTTGGATGGGAGAATTTGCGGTTACGCAGGTGCTATGGGCGTATGTAATGAAAGAAAATCCATCGGATTTTAAAGGAGCAAACCGCCCGGTGGAAAATGTATCTTATGAAGATATTGTAAAGGAGTTTTTGCCGAGATTGAATATTATGACAGGACATGCGTATCGTTTGCCTACGGAAGCCGAGTGGGAATACGCGGCTAAAGGCGGAAAATATGGGCAAAAATACCCTTTTGAATACGCGGGCAGTAATAAATTGGACGAAGTAGGCTGGTACTATGAAAATAGCCAGAATGAAACGCAGGTAGTAGGATTAAAAACGCCGTACTTGTTGGGTTTGTACGATATGAGTGGGAATGTATATGAGTGGTGCAGTGATTGGTATGGTAGGGATTTCTATAAAACTTCTACAGGTGTAACAGTGCATCCTACAGGGCCTACTACGGGCA
>JBDHXS010000068.1:0-16138 GCA_039810845.1 Runella sp.
GATGCGGTACGCCATTGTCTTCGCCGCGCAAAATTTGCCCTGGCGAAATGAAGGCCATCAAGCCTTCATCAAAGTCGTATTTCTGCTGGCCGTAAAGCAACTTATCGCAGCCACGTTTCAGCGACACCACATAAAAATCCGAAATCACCGATTGAATATGAGGATCGTTTTTGAGTCCCTTTAGGTCAATCATGCCAATGAGCGGGTGTTGCGGCTTCGGTAGGTTCATCAACCGATGAATTTCGGCAATGGATTTTATTCGGTATGGTTTTTTGTTTTCTATGGCCATACGTTTAAAATTTAAACGGGTATTTTAACCAAATTAATAGCAGTGATAAGGTAAGAAATGGTACTTCTATAAAAGCCATTTTTACGTTTCCTGCTCGTAGCGAAAGCGCCATGATTAACAGGATAACAATCGCATTGAGGAGATTGCCCATAAAAAATGTTTGAGGAAAAAGTAACATCAAGCCGATAACAATAGAAAGTATGCCCACAAAAGGAACCATAGATTTAGTAATGCCCAAGTCGGCCATCATTTTGGCTTGCTCGGTATTGGCAGGTTGGAAGGCATCCCAGCCGTGTTTGAGGCTCAAAAATGACGAAATGAGAACGAGTGCAATAGTGACGATTTTCATTGTTGCTTTTGGTTTTGTTAAAGTTACACCAATTCTTTGCCATACATAAACGACTCTCCCATTTTTCCTGACTGAGAAATCAAAAATTTAGGGGCAAGCCGACTCAAAACACGCATGACGCTCGCAAGACCAGGGTAAATCTCTTCTTTGTCGTTTTTGATTTTAGATTTGATTTTAAGATGGGGCAAAAACTGCTGTACCATCCGAATTGGCCCAATGAGATTAATGTCGATTTCCCGCGTAATGTCTGGTAGCTCGTGGGTATGATGCAGACTGATTTTGCGCATTTCACCTGCATTGTTGATGAGGATATTGAGATCAGGGAACGCTCGGGTAACTTTTTCGTACAACCGAACAATATCTTCAGCTTTGCTTACATCGCTTTGGATAGTATGCAGCACTTGCGGAAGTTGTCGTTTTACTTCCTGAAGCTTTTGCGCGTTCCGTCCCGTGATAATGACGGTATTGCCAAGAGCAATGAGTTTTGAGGCAAATTCATAGCCAAAACCTCCCGTTCCGCCTGTGACTAAAATTGTGTTATTTGATAGATTCATGGTTTCCGTTGTTTGATGATGCAAAGTTCCACCTTAATCAAATAACGGATGTAGCCAAAAGTCGAAATGTTGTATCCAAAAAGGAAACATAGAAGTCAGGTTTGCCTAAATTTCCTCAATGACTTTGGAAGGTGAAATTCTCAAAACTATGCCAAGTCCTGTATCTTAATCTCAGAAAATAGTTGATTGAAGTGCCTCATTAGAGTTATAATTATGACAGTTTTTTCTCTCAACAAGCGTATTCATAGCAAAATCATTTTTGCATCAATGTTGCATTTTTAAAGCAATAAGTATACATTTGCAACATTGTTACATTTGCAGTCATTTAAAAGCTTCTGAAAAATCAACCTATGAATTATAAACTCCCCGTAACCGTGCTTTCGGGTTTTCTTGGAGCAGGAAAAACCACCTTATTGAATCACATTCTTCATAACAAAGAAGGGTTGAAAGTAGCCGTTATCGTCAACGATATGAGTGAAGTAAATATTGATGCTCAGCTGGTTGCGAAAGAAAATACGTTGTCCCGAACAGAAGAGAAACTGGTGGAAATGAGCAATGGTTGTATCTGTTGCACTTTGCGGGAGGATTTGATGATTGAAGTGGAAAAATTGGCCAAAGAAAAACGTTTTGATTATCTATTGATTGAATCAACAGGGATTTCTGAACCCGTACCCGTAGCCCAGACGTTTAGTTTTCAGGATGAAGCCAACGGCATAGATCTTTCGAAATGGTCTTACATTGATTGCATGGTGACGGTGGTGGACGCCTTCAATTTTGCCAAAGACTTTGGTTCGATAGATACCGTTTGGACGCGCGAACTCAACGAAGACCCCAACGATACCCGTACGATTGTAAACCTTCTTACCGATCAGATCGAGTTTGCCGATGTGATTATTTTGAACAAAACCGATTTGGTAACCACTGCCCAATTAGGCGAGTTGAAAGCCATTATCAAATCGCTAAACCCTGTCGCAAAAATCGTAGAGTCTGTTTTTAGCAAAGTAGCCACCGAGCATATTCTAAACACGGGTCTTTTTGACTACGACAAAGTCGAAACCTCGGCGGGATGGGTTCAGGAACTGCAAAACCGCAAAAACGGTAAAGACCATACCCCCGAAACCGAAGAGTACGGAATTTCTTCTTTTGTTTTTAGAGATAAACGACCCTTTCATCCCGAACGTTTTTGACGCTATCTGTCGGAAAACTGGCACGCGGGTATTATTCGTTCCAAGGGGCTGTTTTGGATTGCTTCCCGACCCGACGAAGCCCTCAACTGGAGTCAGGCGGGTGGCTCACTTAGGGCTGATAGCGCGGGGGTTTGGTGGGCAAGTATGCCTTTTGTGCAACGAATTCGTTATCAGGCGTTTGTAGATAACCAAAAAGCCATCGAAAAACGCTGGGATAAGCGATTCGGCGACCGCCAAAATGAGCTGGTGATTATCGGGCAAGACCTCGACAAAGAAGTGATTATCGACGAGTTAGAAGCTTGTCTTTGTACTGAAAAAGAAATCAATTTTATGGAAAAGAAAGGCCGTTTCAATGACCCTTTTCCCGTAGCTTGATACAACCTTTATTTTTAAATAGTTTAACTCACACAATTGTAAGACGATGAATAAGTCACGCTTTAACCCATTTTTTTTGATGCTTTTCGGCATTGTAGTTGTAATGTCGGGCTGTAAAAAAGAAGACCCCACCCCCGAAGATGAAAACGAACTCATTACGACCGTTCAGTTAAAATTTACGGACGGAACCACCGTTCAGACATTTCAATGGAAGGATATTGACGGTGACGGCGGGGCTGCGCCAACCATTCAAAACATCTCGCTCAAAGCCAACAAAACCTATACGTTGGACGTTTCGCTGCTGGACGAAAGCAAAACACCCACCGAAAACATTACCGAAGAGGTAAAAGAGGAAAGCGACGAACACTTACTCGTTTTTACCCCCTCTCCTGCTGCTTTGATGGCCTATACCTACGGCGATAAAGATGCAAACAATTTCCCAATTGGTCTTACGGGAAGCCTGAAAACGGCGGCAGTGGGCACAGGTACATTGCAGGTAGTGTTGCGCCATCAGCCTCCTGTCAATGGAATGAGACAGAAAAACGGCACCGCTACTCCAGGCAGCACCGATGTGGATGTAACCTTTAATGTCACTGTAAGCAATTAGACACTACTGATTACAGGAAGTCTTCAAACAGAGAAAGCCGCTTTTTCGTTTTTCGAAGAAGCGGCTTTCTTGTGGGTCTTTATTTGGCTACTCAAAAAGACCTTCTAAGTATGAAACACTATCATGTTTCATTAAATCACATGACACCCAACCAACAAAGGGATTTTCAACTAATACAACAATCTACTAATCAACGATATACCGTATTCTCCCTATCGTTTTATGATATTTCGGTTACAGAAAATGTAAAATACAAGGCTGGTGAATCAAAACAAATAGTCTCATCAGGGTTAGTTATTGTATTATCAATAAGTCTTTAACCCCATCCTCATGCCTTTTATAAACACCCGCTCCGTTTTAGCTATTCTTTTATCAACATTGTTTGTTGCTGCGCAATCAATTCCTACTACCTACCACCAAGACATAAAAACCGACATTTCGCTTCCTATTGAAGCTGGGCAGAATACGCTAAAGCTTTTTCAGTCGAAAGACCAGCGAATCTGCGTTACCTCGACGGGTATTTTTCGGTTCAAATCAGGAAAGTGGAGTGGCCAAAAGCAATCCATTGAATTGACAAACGCTTCATTAGATGGCGATGGAAATATATGGATGGCGACCGCTCGGGGCATTTATTCCGAAAAAAAAGAGAAACAAATCCCCCAACCGCCGCTTTCGCAAACCGATACCATCCTGAGCCTTTTTTGGGAAACACCTAAGCAACTCTGGGTGGGTACCAACAACGGCCTAATGGGCTGGAATGGGCAATGGTCACCGTCGCTTTACGTCAAAGAAAGCCGCGTGAATAGCGTAGCCAAAGACGTCCAAGGACAACTTTACGTCGCAACCAACCGTGGGCTTTGGCGACGTACCAATGGGCGATGGTTTAACCTCGACGAAAGCCTCATGGCCGTGGGAAATAAAGAAATGTATTTTGCCCTGACCAATTACAACAACGAGCAAGACATGGTTTACAGTAGTCCTTGGTCGGTGGGATGTATTGCCAACGACGGGAATCATTGGGTGCTGAGAGCCACCGACGGGCTTCCCTATGGGCCTGTTACGGTACTTGCACCTTTCGCAAACGGGCTTTGGATGGGTACACAAAAAGGGTTGATTAAAAAAGATAGTCGCTGGCAATACTACCACGGCAAACGCTGGCTTCCCGATAACCAAGTGAATGACATTTTAGTCGTTGATTCTCTGACGGTTTGGATAGCAACCCCGCAAGGGATTGTGCAAATTCAGCAACAAGCAATGACCTTGGAAGAAAAAGCCAGACGAATCGAACAGACGATTGCGCTACGACATAATCGCCGTGGGCTGGTCAACCATTCTCACTTGAAAGTGGCGGGGGATATTTCGACAAGTTACCTCAACAACGAAGACAACGACGGCTTGTGGACGGCCTGTTATTTGGTCACCGAATGTTTCCATTATGCCTCCACGGGCGACTCTTCCGCAAAAAACCGAGCCATTCGCACCTTTGAAGCCTTAGAGCGGCTCGAAAAGGTTTCGGGCATTTCGGGCTATCCTGCTCGGTCATATGCCTTGGCCACCGACCCCATCACGCAGTCGCGGTCGCCACACCCAAAACTATGGCACCCTTCGCCCGACGGACAGTGGCAATGGTTAGATGATACCAGTTCGGACGAAATCACAGGACATATTTTTGCCTTACCAATTTTTTATGATTTGGTAGCAAACGATGAGCAAAAAGAGCGGGTAAAGCAGCTCATCAAACGCACCGTTGACCATATCGTTGACCATAATTATCACTTGATTGACTTCGACGGCAAACCAACCCGTTGGGGGATTTGGCATCCCGATTCGTTGAATCATTCACCCAATTGGATGTACGAACGGGGGCTCAATTCATTACAAATTTTGTCTTTTCTCAAAACCGCTTACCACTTTACGGGTGATGAAAAGTACGAAAAACACTATCAATATTTGGTCAATCAACACGGGTATGCCAAAAATGCACTTCAAGCCAAGGTTTTTGGGCCGTTTGAAACCAGCCATTCTGACGATATTCTCAACTTTTTCCCCTACTATGGTTTGCTCAATTACACAAAAGCAGACCCAAACCGCGAACTTTACCTCAAAAGCCTCGAACGAAGCTGGAAAGCCGTTAGGTCTGACCACATGCCTATTTGGAACGTGATGGCAAGTGTGATGCTTCGCAAAGATTGTGATGTAGCGATCGCTTTAGAGGAAATCCAGCAGTTTCCACTTGACTTGATTAACTGGCGAATGGAAAACAGCCATCGGTGGGATTTGCCCAAAGACCCGTTGATAAGCCGCTTTCGACGTCTTCAATCCACCAAGCCCATCCCTACCCCCGAAAGCGGTATCTCACGCTGGAACACCAACCCAAAAGAATTTGATTCGGGCGATGGTGGCAAAACCGAAGACAGTGGTTCCTACTTTCTTTTTGCGTACTGGATGGGGCGGTATTATGGGTTTTGGGAATAGGGGTTTCTTCACAAAAATCATTATATTTGCATCATTGTTGCAAATGTAATTTTTCCTACTTATCCCACATTTTATGTCATCCCACACACACGACGTCATCATCATTGGTGGTAGCTTTGCGGGTCTTTCGGCGGCGATGGGTCTTGGGCGCGCTACGCAACGTGCTTATCATTGATAATCAATTGCCCTGCAATCGCCAAACACCTCATTCTCACAACTTTTTGACGCAAGATGGAGAGCCGCCCCTCCTTATTTTAGAGAAAGCACGTCAACAAGTACTTGCCTATTCTACCATCGAATGGAAAATAGCAACAGCCGTACAAGCCCATAAAAGTGAAGCTGGGTTTGAAGTAGTTCTTCAAAGTGGCGAAAGCTACGGGGCTAAAAAACTTGTATTTGCCACGGGCATCAAAGATAACTTGGAGACATTCAAAGGGCTTTCAGCTTGTTGGGGTATTTCGGTCATTCACTGTCCCTATTGTCACGGGTTTGAGGTAAAAAATACCCCAACGGCCGTCATTGGAAACGGAGACGAAGGTTTTGAATACGTAAAAATGATTTCTAATTGGACCAAAGAGTTGACACTTTGTCCAAACGGCCCGTCCACCCTGAGTCAAGAACAACGGTTGAAATTAGCCAAAAATGGAATTAATGTCGTTGAAAGTGAAATCGACGAGTTTTTGCATCAGGATGGGCACATTGAGCATCTTTTATTCAAAAACCAAGAAAAACTACCAGTAAAGGCCGTTTATCATCGTCCCTCGTTTGAACAGCACACTGCCCTCCCTGCCCAACTTGGTTGCGAACTGACCCCACAAGGGTATATTCAAGTCAATGAAATGCAGCAAACCAGTCAGCCTGGCATACTGGCCGCTGGCGACAACACCTCCCCTTTCCGTTCGGTGGCCAATGCCGTCGCCAAAGGCTCGATGGCAGCGGCAGTTTTGAATCGAGAACTCATTGAGGAGTCGTTTTAGGCAGCCTTGTTAAACTTTTTTGGGTGGAGTTTTAGACGGTAGTACGTTGTTCTATGCTTTCCTTTCCTCTTTTTCAATAATCTGCTTACCATACTCTCTAATTTGAATGATGAGCGGGATTACTTCTCTTCCTTTTTCTGTCAAAGAATACTCCGTTTTGGGCGGCACAACCGCATAGACTTCTCGGTGAACATAACCGTCTGTTTCAAGTTCTCGCAACTGCGTTGTCAGCATTTTATCTGATATATGCGGTATGTCGTTGCGTAATTCTCCGTAACGCATTGTCTGGTCTTTCAATCGCCATAATATAGGCATTTTCCAAACGCCGCCAATCTGTTCCATGACCAATTGGACAGGATTGTAATAGACTTTTCCTTTAAAAATAAAATCTGGCATAACTTAAAGCATTGATTTTTAATTACTAACCAAAAAGTATGTATCGCACTTTTAGGTGATACTCTTGGTAAAAGTAGGTATAAAATTAAACTTTGTAACATCATTTCAACCCATTTAACAATCATCAAAGATGAGTAAATTAACAGAAGTGCAAGCGTATGTCCATTTTCACGGTGCGCCTACAAAAGGTAAAATTCTTATGGTGGCAAGTTCGCCTGCTACCTCGAAACAAACGGGTTGGCCCATTGGCTTTTGGGTGGCTGAATTGACACACCCACTTCGAGTGTTCCAAGAAGCAGGATATGAAGTTGAGTTGGTTTCTACTGAGGGGGGTAAATTGATGATGGACACTTACTCCAATCCGACTGATGCAAGCGGTTATTCGGCACATGACGTGATTTCGTTGGGCTATATGCAGCAAAAATGGTTCAACGATATGCTCGAAAACACTAAAAAATTGACGGAAGTAGATGCCAAAAACTACGATGCAATCTTTTTAGTGGGTGGTCAAGGTCCGATGTACACTTATCGTGGCAATAAAGATTTAGAACAGCTTTTTGCTACTTTTTATGAAAGCAACAAGCCGAGTGCAGCCGTCTGCCACTCTACGACTTTGCTTTTAGAAGCTAAAAAATCCAACGGCGAATTGATTGTAAAAGGCAAAACTTGGACGGGTTTTGCTGATGCCGAAGAAGAGTTTGCTGACCAAGCGGTAGGGCAAAAAATCCAACCGTATCGTATCGAAACCGAAGCCAACAAAATAGCGGAAACGACATTCAAAGTGGCTCCTGCATTTTCGGCTTATGCGATTGCTGATGGTAATTTAATTACAGGACAACAACAAAACTCAGGTGCTGCGGCTGCCGAATTGTTGGTCAAAATGCTGGGCAAATAATTTTTCAGAGGGGGGCAAGTTCTTTTTCGAGAATTTCCCCTCAGTATTTTTAACTTTTTGAGATGAAAAATCTTATTTTCAGTTTGTTTTCGCTTGTTTATCTACAAGATGTATCTGCTCAAATTCCTGTTGAAATATTCGGAGGTGATAAAAAAACGAGTTTTGACCTTATGTTTTTTAAGTTTTTTAAAAATAAGGAAGGCAAAAACAGTAAATTTCTCTTTTTCAGTAGGGAAAGGGCAGTTATAGACTACAAACAAACGCCCACAAGCAATTTACCTCAATTTGGATTTACGGAAGCCTTATCGTTTAATCACGCTGCGCTCAAAGGTTTTGCACCTGTGTTGGTCGGACAGGTTTTGAATAGAGGCGTATTTGCCAAAACAGGGATTCAATATGCCCATATTTCCAAAATCTTAACCGTTTTTGGCTGGTCGGTGGTGGAGTTAGATGAAAAACCCGATATAGATGTGTTTTTGATGTTCCGCTACACTCCGAAATTGAGCGAAAAATGGCATTTATTCAGTCAAATAGAATTGATAAATGCTTTGCCTACGGATAAAATAGCCAATTATAATTTTATGCAACGGCTTCGTTTGGGCTTAAAAAAAGTGGATTGGCAGTTTGGATTAGGCGGAGATTTTACGGCGATTGGTAGAAAGGCGTTTGTCAATACCCAAAACTCAGGCCTGTTTTGAGACATGAATTTTAAATCTAAAAGGATATGATTTTAAAAAAAATATTCAACCCGCTTTCTGTCGCCCGTTATATGCGCTGGGAATTGACAATTTCCACCATTTTGTCAGTAGCCGTCTATTTTCTTTATCACAATCAGCATTTAGAAAAAGTCAGTCTGCCGTTTTCAATTGCGGCGATTTTAGGCAGTGCATTGGCGATATTTCTGGCTTTTCGCAACAACAATTCCTACAATCGCTGGTGGGAAGCCCGTACGATTTGGGGCGGCATCATCAACAACAGCCGCATTTTTGCCCGCCAAATCATTGCCAATGCCGATAGTGCTTTGTCGAGTGGCAAGGCAAATGTTGACCAAATACAAGCATACAAAAAAGAAATGCTGTATCGTCAAATTGCCTTTGCTCACGCTTTGCGCCTGCATTTGAGAGGGCAAAAAACGTTTGAGGAGTATGAGCATTTATTGTCCAAAGACGAATTTGAACACGTCGTTGAAAAGCAAAACATTCCCAATTTTTTATTGTTTTTACAAGGAAAACACATCAAAAACGGAATGAAAACCGAATTTTTGGGCGCATTTGACAACATCAGTTTAGAGCCGACTTTGGCGGGTTTCAACAATTTTCAAGGGGCTTGCGAGCGCATCAAAAACACGCCTTTGTTGCGACAATATCACTTTTTTACCAAACTGTTTTTATTCGTTTTTATGACGATATTGCCATTTTCTTTAATTTCAGATTTTAATAAAATGGGCGTTCCTGCCCTGATGATACCCCTCAGTACTTTGCTTTCGTTTGTCTTTGGCGTAATGGGCAAAGTGGGCGAAGTGAACGAAGACCCATTTGAAAACCGCATCACCGATATTCCGATGTCGGCAATGTGCATAACGATTGAACGAGATTTAAAAGAAATGCTCGGCGAGACAGATTTGCCTCATAAATTCACATCAAAAGACGGTTTTTTATTTTAAAATTAATCAATTATATGAAAATTGCA
This sequence comes from Runella sp., assembly GCA_039810845.1. GTDB lineage: Bacteria > Bacteroidota > Bacteroidia > Cytophagales > Spirosomataceae > Runella. The sequence goes on from JBDHXS010000068.1 coordinate 9,794, forward strand.
ATTATTGGCTCTGGAAATGTCGGCGGTGCATTGGCACAGCAATGGGTTAAAGCGGGACACACTGTTTTAGTTGGAGCAAAATTTCCATTGAGCGACAAAAACATTCAGCTCGCTACGAAAATTGGCGAAGACAGATTTACTTCTATCGAAAGTGCGGTCAAACAATGTGATGTTGTGTTGATTGCCACACCACCGACTGCTATTTTTGATGTTATAGAACAAATGGGCGATGTGTCGGGCAAAGTTTTGATTGATGCAACCAACGCCGTGCGCCAAAAACCTGCGCCTTACGATACGGTTTACCATGTTTTGGCAGATAAAACGACTGCAAAAGTGGTCAAATGCTTCAATTCGACAGGTTTTGAAAATATGCTAAACCCCATCTATCACGGTGAGAAATTGGATATGTTCATGGCGGGCGATAGCGAAGAAGCCAAACAAACAGCCAAACAATTAGCACTTGATGCTGGTTTTGGCACTTGTTGGGACTTTGGAAAAAGCGATAAAGTTGTTTTGTTAGAACAATTTGCCTTGTCTTGGATTAATCTCGCTATCATGCAGGGGCATGGGCGAGATATTGCTTTTCGAGTGGTTAGGCGGTAGTTTTTTCTCTGAAATACGCTTGTAGCTATGATGCAGGTAAGTTCAAATATTTTGCTAAACCCTCTATTGATTATCACATATACATTATTGGTTTTAGGGCTTATTTTTTATCCCAATATCAGCTTTCCTTAATACTTCAATTCAAGCCACGTTCTTTTAAAACCAGTCATGGAAAGAGGGGTGAGACAGCCACCACGAACTTCAATTCAAGCCACGTTCTTTTAAAACCTCTTCCAAGTCTTTGTTCTCATTTGGGTTTTTAAGCATCCTGTAAATGAAAGCAAGGAGAATTAACAAAGGAATCAGGAATCCCAAATGCTTCTCCGAAGCTAGGCTCCAAGAAACAACTCCGAAAATGAGTATCCCTGCTAAAAAACCAATAGATACTGCATGAAAGACTTTAGATTTCTTTAGTTTGTCTTTCTCGACTAATAGTTCTTCGTCAGTCAGTTTGTAAAAGTCTTTTTTTTCCATAATGCTCTGTTTTGTGATTTTTTATATTGAAGCCAATAGCTGTACCCATCCAATTTATTGCGACAACGCAACTTACTTACGAAACAGTAAAGCAACAAATATTTACTACAATTTTACTGATTGTTAAGGCATTGCAGTAGTAGTGACCTCTTATTAACCCATTTTCGATCGTTAGTTTATTTCATCCCTTTTGGTATTTTTCAGTCAGTTAGCCAAAGTACGTAGTGTTTCTTTTAACTGACATTCATCATATTTTTTAGACAAAATAGCTTCTAAGTTTGTTCTCTACCCAATCTTAGACACATGGCCGCACTACACGACTTTATTGATACCGCAAAAGTTTATCAACTTGTAATTGAACGTTTTGAAGGAGCTTCAGCATCAGAGCAAAACACCCAATGGCAGGAAAAACCCGCCATTGATATGAACCCTGCACTCATAGAACTTATCTTAGATTTGTACAACAACGATGACGACTTCCCTTTTGAAAAGTTGCAAAAATTTTCGTTGGAAGAAATATTATCGTATCTACAAGCAACTCATCGGTATTACCTTACCAAAAAACTTCCCGAAATAGAACAGTCGCTGCTCCATATTTTCAGTAAGTATGGCCAAAGCCATCAATTGTTGGCGAGTTTAGCCTATTTTTTCAATGACTACAAAACACATCTGATTGAACACATTCGGATGGAAGAAAAAGAGTTGTTTCCGTATATTAAGAAGCTTATTGAACTATCGAAACAACCTATTGAATTACGGAATTTGACCGAAAAATCAACTTTTAGTATCCAAAAATTCATTGATTCACATTCTCCCGTTGAAGATGAGTTACAGGAAGTAAGTCAGTTGATTAGGCGTTATTCAGGCGAAGAATCGGTGCCTTTGCCTTATAAAATTTTCTTGAACCAAGTGGAGTTGTTTGAATTAGAACTTCGTAAACACGCTATCATCGAAGACCATGTGCTGGTGCCCATGGCGCTGGAGCTAGAGAAAAAATTGATTTAACAAACTATAAGCAGTAAATATGGACTAACAGGCTGTTGTGCCTGTTAGTCGCCTGTTAATCCATTTCTTTTTCTACAGCCATGAAATGCGTAAAATTTCCTTTTGAATCTGGAATTGGATAAATTTTGATCTCACACCAATAGGCTTCGCCGTCTTTACGGTAATTGAGTAGCTTTGTTTCTACTGTTTCAAAGTTGGCTAATTTCTCCCCTACCAATAGCTTTGTTTTGGGGCTTGTTTTTGTTCCCTGCAAAAAACCGGGGTTTTTACCTATTGATTCAGCCAATGAGTATTGTGTCATGGCCTGAAAGCCTTGACTAGCCCAAATAATTTCTTTTTTTAGATTAGTAACAACCAAGGTAAAATTATTGGTGAGTAGTTTGTGAAAATTAATCACCAATTGCCAGTTGTATTGGGTTCGTAATTGTTCAACTTCTCTTATATCTTCCGCAATTTGAATCCTCTTTGCTAAAGCAGGATGGGCAATATCCCAACATAATAAAGGTGTATTACAGTTGATTCCGACAAGTTCTTCCGAAGAATGTTTGTAAAAAGGTAGATTAAACATAGGCTATTTATTTTTGTACTTCTATACAAAACGTTCATGCCATTTGTTTGAAAAACTTGAACAAGTAAAAAAAGAGATTGTTCATGGATGATACTTAACCGATATTGTAAAATTGAAATAGCTGTTTATTTTTGGTTAAAAAAATCAATCCTTATGTACATTAAACGCCACCTTAACTTTGTCATTATTTATTTCTACACTTGGAGAATGGTATTGGCTTCTCTGTTTACAGGAATACTGGCTATTTTCGTTTATCAATACCTCGACTGGAAATGGGTAGCTATTCCGTGGCTGCCGATGTCGTTAATCGGTACAGCCACAGCTTTTTATGTCGGTTTCAAAAACAATCAGGCCTATGGACGAAATTGGGAAGCCCGTATCATTTGGGGGGGCATTACCAATTCAAGTCGTTCCTTTGGAGCGGCGGCCAGAGCCTACATCAACAATGATTTTGCGGAACAGCCTGTTTCTCAAGCCAAAATAGACCAAGAAATACGCACACTCATCTATCGTCATATCGGTTGGGTACATATACTCAAACACGCCATGGCGCAACGCACTTCGTGGGAACACGAGGATATTGCAAGCAAGCGTCAACGTAAAGCATTATCAAAAGAAAAAGAATCTTTTGAAGAACAAATAACTCGATACCTATCGCCAGAAGAGATAACGTGGATGACAACCAAGAGAAACGCGGCAACGCAACTTTTGGATCGCCAATCGCAGCACTTAGCGCAATTGCGACGCGACGGTTTGATAGACCACTTTCGTCACGTAGAATTGCAAAAATTCATTACTGATTTTTACAATGAACAAGGCCGCTCAGAGCGCATCAAAAATACGCCTTTTCCACGTCAATATGCCACCACGAGCTTAATTTACATTTTCATCTTTATTTTTCTGCTACCTTTCGGCATGATCGGGGAGTTTGTTAAACTGGGTGAAACCATGTTATGGCTTCTGATACCGTTCAACCTAGTCGTAACGTGGGTTTTTATGCTGATGGAATATACAGGCGATGTAAGCGAAAATCCTTTTGAAGGGCTAATCAATGACGTTCCGCTACGCAGCATCGTCCGTACCATCGAAATTGACCTCCGCGATATGTTAGGCGAGGATAATTTGCCCGAGAAAATACAACCAGAATACGGGATTTTGTTGTAAAACCATTTATACTTCCACACCCCAAAAGTCTATCCTGGAGAGCCTAGCTGATGATAACATCCTAACTAACTCGGCGGAAAATTTGGTGGAGAAAATATCAACTCTCCCCACCAAACAGCTAAATTATTTATTCCACTCTTCCGTATTTTTTATATCCAGTTTCTTAGCACTAAACACCGGTAGTTTTCCGGCTTTGAGTTGTTGCTCATAATCTTTAAAGGCTTTGAAAGCAGGTTTGCGCAGTAAGAGAATGGCAATAATATTGAGCCACGCCATCATCCCTACGCCAATGTCTCCTATCGTCCATGCCAAGGCAGCGGTTTTAATAGAGCCATAAAAAGTAGCTACCATAATCATAACCCGAAGTACTTGCACCATCCATTTGTTATCTCCCTTGGGCAAAAGATAACTCAGGTTTGTTTCAGCAATGTAGTAGTAAGCCATGATAGTGGTAAATGCAAAAAACAACAAGGAAATAGCGACAAAACCACCACCCAATGAGGGGAAATGAGTATTAACGGCTGCTTGGGTAAACTCTGAGCCAATGGCTATACCTGGTGCATTTTCTACGAGAAAACCACCATCTGGATTCACTACGTTGTATTGCCCCGTAAACAAAATCATAAGTGCCGTAGCCGTACAAACAAAAATCGTATCCACATACACCGAAAATGCCTGAACTAAGCCTTGCTCGGCAGGATGTTTGACTTCTGCCGCCGCTGCTGCATGAGGAGCTGTGCCTTGTCCTGCTTCGTTGGAATAGATACCTCGCTTCACCCCCCATGCAACGGCCATTCCGAAAATACCCGCAAAGGCAGGCTCCAAATCGAAGGCCGAACGGATAATCAGGCCAAAAACTGCTGGCACTTGGGTGATGTTCAAAGCAATAATAATCAACGCCATCAAAATATACCCCCCTGCCATAAAAGGCACAACGATTTCGGCTACTTGTCCGATGCGCTTGACTCCTCCAAAAATAATAAGTCCCAACAGCAGGGTAATAATTCCACCCGTAATCTCAACGGGAATATCAAAAGCATTTTTTGCACTCAACGCAATGCTATTGCTCTGCACCCCTGGCAAAAGCAAAGCCGTACTAAGAATGGTAGCAATGGCAAAAACTATGGCATACAACTTTATCCCTAAACCATTTTCGATGTAGAAAGCAGGTCCACCGCGATATTGGCCATCTTTTACTTGTTTATAAATTTGTCCGAGGGTAGCTTCTACAAAGGCTGACGAAGCACCTAAGAATGCAATGGCCCACATCCAAAAAACAGCCCCGGGGCCTCCCATTGCAATAGCAGTAGCCACGCCGGCAATATTGCCAGTCCCGATTCGACCAGAAATGGCGATGGCAAAGGCTTGAAATGACGACACCCCTTTTTCAGATGATTTGCCTCCGAATAAAAGTTGTACCATCTTTTTAATGTACCGCACTTGCAAAAAGCGGGTAGCTATTGAAAAGTAAATTCCAGTCCCCATGCAAAGTAAAATCAGGGCATTACTCCAAATAATGTCATTAATAGCTGTAACAATTTTTTCCATGTTGTTTTTTGAAATTAGGTTTGATTAAATTGCAATTTGAGTGCGGGTAGTCAAAGAAATGAAAATTAAATGACAAGGTCAGGTAATATTTAAAAAAATATGCACCAAAGTCTCGGTCGTTAAAAGAGACTATTAACAATATGGAGAAATACGTAGATCTAATTGTTGAGGGAACGTACAAAAATCGAATCCATTAGAAATTATCTAACCAAAGGCATAAGCCACAAAATAATAGCTGACGCTTGCGGCATCAGCTACGAAACAATCAATTTATACCTAAAAACTAAACGTACATTCGACTCGACTACTAATCAAAAAAGCCATTTGTGTTTCCAGAAAGTTTTAGGAATCACACCGACTCTTTCTGTAAAAATCCTGTAAAATTGTCGCAGGCACAAGCAAGAATCATCGGCCAATTATCAATAAGCGAAGGTTGATTTTGAACGATTATGTGTTCTATGTGTCTATGCGAGCGGTTAATAAAAATAATACATCTTACAACCCTACAAATTCAGGATTGAGCTGAAGGCGACGTTCGGGGTTTAGATTGCTTTCTTGAATCAGCATATTGGGTGTTACACCAGCAAATTGCTTAAAATCTTTGACCAAGTGTTGGTAGTCGGAGTAGCCAGTCTTAACGGCGATGCTCAACCAGTCTAATTCTTGACGGGCATCTTTGAGCGAATAGGCTTGATAAAATCGACAAATACGAGCAAAATACTTGGGTGTGACGCCCACTTGTCGCTCAAAACGTTTTTCAAATTGGCGAAAACTCAAGCAGGCATCGTTGGCCGTTTGGGAGAGATTAAATCCTTGAGGGTTACTTAAAATAATGCTCCCGATTTTATCAATGGGTTCAAATCCAAACTTGACTTGCTTCACTTTCTTCGTAAAGTAGCGGTCAAGAATGAGTGGCAATTCATCGTAGGTAGTTGCATAGGCCAATTGGTCTTCTACATCGTTGATTTCTCGTCCCAAAATCA
>JBDHXS010000069.1:0-16099 GCA_039810845.1 Runella sp.
TTGGGAGTTGTACTCCTGCCGCTCATGATTTATCATGCTCTTCAGCTGATGGTGGGAAGTATGATTGCACAGAAGATGGGGCAGGAGGTTAAATAAAATATTGCAACACGAAGTAGGTACTATCAACAGTGGAAAATTATAGCTACTAATTCACTCTGGGGCGGCCTGCCAGAAAGTACACCAGCCAACCGAAGGGAATGAAAATGGCAACCAATACCCAGATGAGTTTCATGGTTGATTCTAATGAGCTTCTTACGATATGAACTATCGCTATAATTTGGGGTATAATCGTCAAACCCAAAACGAGAAAAATCAAACCAATCTCTAAACCGCCGATTCCAAGAAAACAAAGCATAATATGTAATTTTAAGATTAAATAAAGAAAAAGAGTTACCTCCCCGAAAACGAATAAGGAAAACTGCTTGCCTGTGTGCCACGAGTTTGGTTGGGTTGCGCAGACATTTTGAAGTCTAAGGTGCCGCCCTGTTGTAGCGTATGATGTTCTAAGTAGTTCAGGTTATGCGGTTTGCCGTTGAGCGTTACTTGATCCACATACACTTGCTGAGCGCCGTTGTTGGGAGCATTGATGGTAAGCTTTTTACCATTTTCAAACGTCATCGTCATTTGCTTGAACAAGGGGCTGCCAATTACGTATTGAGTGGTGCCCGGGCAAACGGGATAGAAGCCCAACGCACTGAATACGTACCAAGCTGAAGTTTGGCCGTTGTCTTCGTCGCCGCAGTAGCCGTCGGGCGTGGGTTGATAGAGTTTATCCATGATTTGACGAATCCAATACTGTGATTTCCAAGGTTGTCCCGCGTAGTTGTACAGATACGGCATGTGCTGAATGGGTTGATTTCCGTGCGCATACTGTCCCATGTTCATGATTTGCATTTCGCGAATTTCGTGAATGACAAACCCGTAGTAAGACTCGTCGAAAACAGGCGGTAAGATAAATACACTGTCCAATTTTTGGGCAAAGGCCGCGTTTCCACCCATGAGTTTAGAAAGCCCGTTGATGTCGTGAAAAACCGACCAGGTATAGTGCCAACTGTTTCCTTCCGTGAACGCATCGCCCCATTTGTAAGGATTGAAAGGTTTTTGAAAATCGCCCGCCTTGTTTTTTCCGCGCATCAATTTGGTTTCAGGGTCAAACAGATTGCGATAGTTTTGGCTGCGTTTGGCAAAAAGCGCGATTTCACTTTCGGGACGTTTGAGCGATTTGGCCAGTTCCCAAATACAAAAATCGGCGTAAGCATATTCAAGCGTACGGGCCGCGTTTTCGTTGATTTTAACGTCGTAGGGTACATAGCCCAACTCATTGTAATACTCATGTCCAAAACGTCCTACGGAGTTCACAGGGCCAGCATTTTCGGTATTTTTTAGAATGCCTTCGTAAAGCGTGTTTATATCGTAGCCGCGTATGCCCTTAATGTACGAATCCGCAATCAGCGAGGCAGAGTTGGAGCCAATCATACAGTCGCGATGGCCGGGGCTGGCCCACTCAGGCAAAAAGCCGCTTTCCTTGTAGGCATTCACCAAGCCTTCCATAATATGGCTGTTGAGCGTGGGGTACATGAGTGTAAAAAACGGAATGGCCGATCGGAACGTGTCCCAAAAACCGTTGTCGGTAAACATATACCCTGGTAAAACCTGCCCATTGTAAGGGCTGTAGTGCACTACTTTGTTTTGTGTATCCAATTCATAAAACTTGCGTGGAAACAATAACGCACGGTACAGACACGAATAAAAGGTGCGAATTTGGGCATCCGTACCGCCGTCAACGGTTAAGCGGCCCAATTCTTGGTTCCATGCGTCTTGGCTTTTTTGCACCGTGGTAGTAAAGCTGTCATTGCTCAATTCGCGCGTCAGGTTCAGCGCCGCCTGTTCTGCACTGATAAACGAGGAAGCTACTTTGATGTGAATAGTTTCGCCTCTTTTTGTTTTGAAACCGATAACGGCCCCGGCGTGGTCGGCTTTTTCTTCCAATTTTCCTTTGGATAAGGTTTTGTCTGACCAAGTAGCGTTGTAAGTGAAGGGTTTATCGAAACGCAATTCAAAATAATTCTTAAAATTGAGTGGTACGCCGCCGCTGTTTTGGGTGCTGTACCCGATGATTTTCTGTTGTTCAGGAATGATTTTGATGTACGAGCCTTTGGCAAAGGCGTCAATGACTACAAACGCGCTGTCGGTTTTTGGAAACGTGAGGCGAAACTGAGCCGCGCGTTCAGTGGGGGCGATTTCAACTTGGGTATCGTGGTCGGCCAGATACACGCTGTAATAATGCGGTTTCACCACCTCGGCTTTGTGCGAAAACCAACTTTGACGGGCTTCTTCTGTAAATTTCAATTTTCCTGTGACAGGCATAATTGAAAACATACCGTAGTCATTAATCCACGGACTGGGTTGGTGGGTTTGTTTGAAACCGCGAATTTTGTTGGCAGTGTACATATACATCCAACCGTCGCCGTTTTTACCCGTTTGAGGACACCAAAAATTCATTCCCCAAGGCATCGCAATGGCAGGGTAAGTATTACCTGCCGAAAGTTCGTGTCGAGAGTCGGTTCCCATGAGTGGATTGACCCATTGGGTAAAGTCTTTGGACGGTGTTTGAGCGATGGCAACGGAGGCCAATAAGCCTACAAAAACGAAGGTAAAAAGCGTGCGCATAGAAAGGTTGGGGTTTAATGGTGCGATTTTACAACAAAATCACCGAATCACATTCAAACTCCCTGTCAATTTATACTCAAATTCGCGCAAATAGATGTGATAATAATAGGAACCGACAGGTACAGACTCTCCGTTCCATTTGCCATCCCAGGGAATTTCGTAGCCTTTGTTGCTGTAAACAACGTTTCCCCAACGGTTAAAAATTTCAACCGTGCAATTGGGATAATCTTTAATTCCCGCAATTTCCCATGTATCATTGGCGCCATCGTTGTTGGGAGTAAAGCCGTTTGGAATAGTGAGGTCAATGACCATGATAATCACTTCTCCCTCTACTGTACATCCTTGTTCTGTAGTGACAGTGATTTTGTAGGTGGTCGTTCGGTCTGGGCTGGCATGAGGACGAGCTGATTGAGAATTATTTAATCCAATGTTTGGAAACCAAGATACAGTTGTATTTTGGGGTATAGATGTCTTGATTTCTACGCTGTCGCCGCGTAAAACAACCAATGTTTTGGGAATTTCCAGACGTGGGGGAGGGGAGATACGAGCCAGCTTCGTGTCTTTTCCTGAGCAACCTTCGTCATTTGTGAAAGTATAGGTAATAGGGTAACTTCCTGCTGTTAGGTTTTGGGTAATAAATCGACTTCCTGCCACCCCACGACCACTAAAAACGCCTCCTGCGGGCGTACCAACCAACGAAATGGCCTGTAGTCCCGAAGTACAAAGTGGGGCGATAGAATCCATGGTGACAATAGGCGATGGTTTTACTATTAAGTCATAAACAGATGATCGTGTAGCGCATTTGGTGGCAGTATCTACCACGGCTACACTGTATTTTCCTGATTTTTGTGGATAATACTCATTTTCTATTGCTTGAACAAGAGGAATATCTCCTAAAAACCAAACATATTCATAAGCGTTATTTTTGGCAGTAAATAATTTTACCGAATCATTTGTGCAAAAAATAGGGGTTCCGCTCAGTGAAAGAACCGCAGAAGGGCCAGGGACTACTCGTACAATCAGACTATCTTTTGCTACGCATTTTGAGGATTCATCAGAGACGAAAACATGGTAAGTACCCGCCTTTGCATAAAATAAAGTGCTGCTGGTATTTCCAGTGTTTTCATTATTTCGTTGCCAGCGCACGGTGTTGTTATTACTGATTTGCACACTTAAATTTGTACTGTCGCTATCACAGAGCGGCAGAGGACGGCTGGAGGTAATTCGTGCTGTTGGAGTACTTTTAAAACTTACTAATGTCTTGTTTACCACAGAATCTTCGGTACTGCAACTTTGGGCAAATCGCTTAATGATAGTATAATTTCCTGATTGATTTACAGCAAATGAGGGTTTAGTGGCTCCATTGATGGTTTTTTCGTCTAATTGCCATTGATACGCCCATTTTGGATCTTCATCATCGGCTTTCAGAACGACAGAATCTCCTTTACAAAGTTGTATAGAACCGATGTGTCCATTGGGTTGAGACTCAAATGTTACCCTTGGAGTAGCCTGTTTGATGGCAACCGTAACGGGAGTTGGCGCTTCAGAAATACAGTCCACTACATTAAATACAAATTCTCTGCTTACCTCGCCAATTTTAACTCCATTACGCGATTCTTCACAGCGAACAGCAAACGCAAAAATGCCTAATTGCGAAGCATTTAGGGTTATTTTTCCAGTTTGAGCGTCTATTCGCAATGGCGTTGAGCCTAAAATGGCACGGGTGCTGTCGAAGCCAGTATTCCAAACTGCACGAGCATACGGGCCTTGTTTGGCTTTTGCAGGAAATGTACCGCCACCATCGGTAGAACCAATCAGAGGAGTGACAAGAGTATATTTCAAGGCATCGCCGTCGGAATCAGATGCTCCCAAATCCACTTCAAAGTTTTTGCCAACACAAACATATTTTATTTCAGGTGTTTTAAAAGAAGGAGAATTATTACGCGTACTGATGGGAGGAATTTCAGCGTAAAAAGCTAACCCAACTCGATTTGGATTTTGCAAATTGATGATGTTGCCATTGCGACAACATTCTTCCCATGCCAGATAATAACCCTCTGGATCATTATAATTAGCAGAAGAAAGAGCTATATCAGTAGAATAACGCACCATCGTGATTCGCGAGGCAGCTACGTTTCCTACACAGCGGGCGTTAGTATAAGGTAATTCCTGTTTGAGGGTACGAGTTAGGGAAAAGTCTTCTAAGCGAGTGTTATTGCTTTTTCGGAAAATGGAGATAAACGCTTTATCATCGGTGGTACCTAAGATGTCGTCGTAGATGAGTGTTAGGGTCAGTGTAAAATCATTGGAAGCAGTCCCGCGTTTGGAAATGGCAATATCTCCCCCTATGATGTGTCTGGCCCAGGCTCCTGCACCCCAAAATAATAACAATACACACGTAATCAAGCACTTCATGAAACAGACTTTGCGTTTTTGTAAAAGATAGTACGCAAAATCTGCGCCAAAATTGTTTTTAGAAGTTATGAGTCTCAGAATACGATGGAGTCACCTATCTGAATTCCATATTTATCACAATAGCCACCGTTTACTTCTACTACGTATTGGACATTACCGAAAGAAGGTAAACTGTCTTCTGAATAGGGCTTGGCTCTTTTTTGAATGGATATGATTTTTTTATTTTCATCTACATAAATAATATCCAATGAAATCATGGTGTTCTTCATCCAAAATCCCTGAGGTTCTAAGGTTTCGAAAATAAATAACATTCCGACAGAGTCAGAGAGATACGGTCTAAACATTAATCCTTTTTGACGGTCGGCCTCGTTTTCCGCAATTTCGACATCAATTTTTCGGATGCGTTTGTCTCCACGCAGAAAGACCACTTCTCCTTCCTTTACTATACCGCTCTCCGTATTGGGAGTAGCTGTAGAGGCAGTTGAGTTCTCTGTAGAAGTTGAAACAGAGACTAAGTCGTTGCGGTCTGCAATAAGCAGGGGCTTTGCCAAGTACAAAGCCCCTGCCAATACGAAAACAGCTAATAAGATATAGCTGAAATAAGAACGCCGTTTTTGCATAAAATGCTAAAAATAAAGAGTTAAGAGTTATGTGTAAACAGGCAGCCTGCCTACTATAAACGGCTTACTATTCCTCATACGCCCAATCAATCCGATGTTTCATGTCTCGGATTACTAAATTTTGCGCTTTGAAATACGAACGAATCTGATCTACCTTGTCATATTGTTGGGCGGCTTTGTATTCACGATACAAATCAAGCATTCCGTTCAATACTGCATCATTTTCACTTCTTTCTTCTTTTAGCCCCAAGAGTTCTTCTGTAAAAGTGACAAACTTTTCTTTCAACAAGCCAAACCCTTCTTCGCCCAATGAAGCGGGAACCAACTGGTTTAGGAAAAGCATGTTGATGTATTTCAACAAATTAAACAATTGGGCTACGGCAACAGCTGTGTTGAGGTCATCGTTCATTGCTTCGTAAAAGTTCTGAACGGATTTTTTAATGTCAGCGACCTTTTTTTCGTCAATTTGAACATAAGGTGTTGACACAATTAATCCTACTTCATCTGCAGAAGCCGCTTCATCCGTTGGAATATAATCCATTGATTTGATAATTTTCAGCCCATTCATCAAGCGTTTGTAGGCTTTCTGGGCTCCTTTGAGGGCATCATTGGAAAAATCCAGCGTGCTGCGATACTGTGATTGCAACATAAAAAAGCGTGCTGTCATGGGGCTGTATGCTTGCTCAAGCAACGGGTGATTGCCTGCAAACAATTCTCTTGGTAAAAAGGAATTCCCCAGCGATTTTGACATCTTTTGTCCATTGACGGTCAGCATATTGGAATGCATCCAATACCGCACCGGATCGGTTCCGTTGATGCCTGTTCCCTGTGCAATTTCGCACTCGTGGTGCGGAAATTTTAAATCCATACCGCCACCGTGAATGTCAAATTGTTTGCCCAGATATTTGGTACTCATGCAGGTACATTCCAAATGCCATCCCGGAAAACCTCTGCCCCAAGGAGATTCCCATTGCATGAGATGCTCGGGAGCGGCGTTTTTCCAAATGGCAAAGTCAAGAGGGTTACGTTTTTCACTCGTGCCTTCCAGTTCGCGGGTTTCGGTTAAAAGTTCATCCAATACCCGGCCTGAAAGTTTTCCATAGTTATTTCCATGAGCATTGTATTGGTTAATGTCAAAATATACCGACCCATTAGATTCATACGCCAATCCTTTGTCGATCAGGTCTTTGACAGCTTCGATTTGTTCTATTAAATGTCCCGTTGCCGTAGGCTCAATACTAGGAGTACGAAAATTAAGCTGTTCCAATACTTGGTGAAAATCGTTGGTGTACCGTTGAACAATTTCCATCGGCTCCAACTTCTCCAATTTGGCCATTTTACCGATTTTATCTTCACCATCGTCGCCATCACCTACAAGATGGCCTACGTCGGTGATATTGCGTACGTAGCGGACTTTGTAGCCAATGTGGGTAAGGTATCGAAATAGCGTATCAAAGGTTAAAAAGGTGCGAACATTGCCTAAATGCACGTAGTTATAGACCGTTGGTCCGCACACGTACATACCCACGTAAGGCGGGCTGAGGGGTTCAAATAATTCTTTTTGACGAGTAAGGGAATTATAGACTTTGAGAGGCTGAGTCATGATGTTAAGATTGCTAAATACAGTTATGAGAATAATTTTCAGAACGTGATATCAGCAACATCGAAAACAAGAAGTACGTAAATGGATTAATAGCATGATTAAAATGAGTAAATAATTGCAAAACTAACAATTTGTTGTGGCATCCTGAACAATTTCAATGCCATAAGTTCGGTATTTAATGGTGGTCACGTAACTTTACCGCATGAAAAAACCTTTTATCGTTGGTATCACGGGCGGGAGTGCATCGGGAAAAACGTATTTTTTGAATAGTTTGATGGGAGCTTTCTCGGAAGATGAGATTTGCTTGATTTCTCAAGACCATTATTATCGTGCTCGAACCGAAGTTCCAGTAGATGAAAACGGAGTTCATAATTTTGACTTACCAAGCGCTATTAATCACCGAGCCTACGCTGAACACATTATTGAACTTCGTGAAGGGCGTTCGGTAGAAAAAATGGAATATACCTTTAATAATCCCAACATTATTCCCCAAATGCTTACTTTCCGGCCTACACCAATCATTGTGGTTGAAGGAATATTTGTATTCTATTTTAAAGAGATAGCGGAGTTGTTAGATCTCAAGATTTTTATTGATGCAAAGGAACACATCAAATTAAAGCGCCGTATTATTCGCGATCAGGTGGAGCGGGGGTATGACCTCACCGATGTACTGTATCGTTGGGAAAATCACGTATTTCCTACTTATGAGCAGTTTATTAAACCTTCCAAAGCAGATGCTGACCTGATTATTCCCAACAACCGCCATTTTCACCGGGGATTGGAAGTTGTAAAAGCATTTTTGAAGAGTAAATTGTAATAATGAAAGAGAGTTGTGGATTACCACTCCCAAATCGTCGGGCTTTTATGACGACGCAGGTGTTTGCCAATTTCCATCCAAAAGGCCATCACAAGATAAATGATAATTGGCGAACCGAAGGTTAGAAATGTAGCATATATGAAGTAAAGCCGAATACTACTTGCCGAGATATTGAATACCTCTCCTACGCGTGCACAGACGCCAAAAATTTGGTTTTCAACAAAATAGCGGAAACGATTCATAGCTTTTTACAAAGTTTGACAACGAAGATAGTAAAAACAATTTTCAAAGTCAAGCACCTGAATAACAGAGGTTATGACTTGACATCTAACAATAATTTTATAAATTTGTTTTAACGTTGCGAAAAACTTCATTATTAGTGGTAAGACAGAGTTAGCATCGGCACGTACCTAATTTTGAGCGTTCAAGCCTTTGGCTCAACGATTGGTTTATGTCAGCATTTTGTAATACCCTTGTAAATGAGGTGATTAGCAATGAGTCCCTTTAATCATTTTCTCATTTTATTAATTTTTTGTAGTACAATGCAAACAGGAACAGTAAAGTTTTTCAATGAAGCAAGAGGGTATGGCTTTATTGTGGACGATGAGTCTCAAAAAGAAATTTTTGTACACGTCACGGGCTTAGGTGGTGTAGTCATTCGTGAAAAAGACCGTGTAGAGTACGAAATCGTTGATGGAAAGAAAGGCTTGAACGCAACTAAAGTAAAGAAAATATAACTTTTCTTTACCTAAAAACGGTACGGGAAACATCTGAAAATGTTTCCCGTTTTTATGTTTAAACACGAAAAAGTAAAGATGAGCGATTCTACATAATATCACGCTCAATAATTTCATTGGTCTTTTTATCTTTCAAAATAATTTTGTGACGGCCGTCGTGCGTTACTTCTTCTTTGATTAAATAATAATCGGCATCATAATCCACCAAGGTAGAAGCTTGAGTTACTCCTTCCTGCCCTCGCCAAACGGGTAGGTTTACAGGTTCCCAAAGTTTGGTCTGCGCTGATTTATAAGCGGCATCAATCACGGCGTTGACTACATAGCCATCGTAAAATGTTTCTGCAGGTTCTACGCCTTCTTCGTATGATTTGAACATATCTGTAAACATGTGATTATAGCCCAAATCATTTACCTCATCGCCAACTGGAAAAAGCCACCCGGTATTACTTTCAGCTTTTTCGGCTACATAATCGCCTCCTTTGCCGCTGGTGTACATTTCAAAGCCTGTACGCAAGAAGTTATTAATCCAGATTGTACCCTCTGTCCCCATGACCTCATCGCGTAGATCCATTCCCCCGCGAAACGTCCAGCTTACTTCAAATTGGCCGATGGCTCCGTTTTCATATTTGACCAAGGCAATGGCATGATCTTCAGCATCAATGGGTTTTACTTGGGTAGCTGCCCAACACATTACCTCAACGGGTCTAATGTCTTTACCAATAAAGTTCCGGGCGATTTCGATGCAGTGACAACCTAAATCAAGGATACATCCACCGCCAGCTTGTTCTTTATCCCAAAACCAATTGCTGTGCGGTCCTGGGTGCGTTTCGCGCGATTTTGCCCATAAAATCCTGCCCAGTGCGCCCTCTTTCACGCTTTTCAAAGATTTTAAGAACTTGGGAGTATAGCAAAGATCTTCCAAGTAGCCGCCAAATATGCCCGATTCTTCCACTGCTTGCATCATTCGGAGCGCTTCTTCTGCGTTGCGTCCAAGGGGTTTGGTACTGACAACGGCTTTTTTGTGTTTTACACACAGCATGACCGCCGCTTCATGAAGATTGTTAGGCAAAGCCACACAGACCATTGTAACTTCTGGATGAGCGATGACTTTTTCCATGTCTGTTGACCAAAAAGAACAGCCGTAATCGTTGGCAAATTTTTTTGCATTTGCTTCACTGCGCGCATAGATAGCAGTGACGCGGTCGCGGCTGCGCTGCCCGTGAATAGAATCTGCATAAAAGCGCCCAATAAAACCTGAGCCGAGCATGGCAATTTTTTGCATAAAATCTAATTGTTGACGATTGAAAATATTTTTTATGAAAAAGCAAATAGGCCAAACTTTTTAATGATGAATTTTTGTTAGTACTTTTGCAATATAGTTGCAAATAGTCATGGCGAAAATTATTTCAGTTACTTTAAATGTTGGATTGACAGGGCTTGTACACCTGTTATGCTGCTGGTTACCTTTGTTTGTAGTTTTATTTAACGGGGCTTCTATTACTTGGTTAGCGGAATATCGTACTCTCCTCATTGTGCTGCAGTTAGGGGTATTAGTTTGGTCTTTTTATGATTTATACCTCCGCTCATCTCATCAGTCATCTATTTTTGAAAAACGGGTTTTTTGGGTGGCAGTAGCACTTACTATTGCATTGAACCTTATTCCTCATCGCTATTTTCAAGCCGAAGATAGTAAATTGGCTCAAGCACAATTTGAGCGTATTCGCAGCACTCGCGTGGCACAATTTGAATTTCAAAAGCCTTTGCAATCGGTAGAAAAATTAAACAATACGCTTCAATCAGTTGAAGGAGTAGTACCTTCTCAAATTAAACTGGAAGATGAAGTAGTTTCTGTGCGTTTTTATTCGGCTAAAACGTCAGAAAAAACCATTTTGGCTACCCTTAGAAAACAAGGCTACGACGTTTCAATGATTGATTAACAAAACCTTATACTTAACATGAAAAAATTGACTTACTCTTCAACATTTTACGCCTTACTACTTACTGCCTACTGCCTACTGCTTATTGCCTGCGGTGACAAAAAAGATCCTAAAATGGAGGAAGCTGGTAAGATTCATTTGGAGGCAATGGAAATTGAAGAAGCTCTTCATGAGCAGGTGGAAGGTATTGATTCATTGAAAATTGTGCTGAACGATAAGAAAAAAACGGTAACGGATGCTGCGGTTGTTGCCAATATTGATTCGACAATTGCTGCGCTTGATGCCGTCGCCAAATCCTTTGAAGAATGGGAAGAAAACTTGGTTGAAGTACCAGGTCTTGCACATGAGCATCATCACCACGAAGGCGAAGAACACCACCACCATGATCATAAACCTGCCCCCAATGTATCAGGAGAGCAAATGATTGAAATACAGAAAGAAATCAAAGCTAATATCGAAAAAATCAAGTCAGACTTAGCTAGTGCTGAAGAGCGAGTGAAAAAGGTATTATAGTTAGTTTTGCAGTTCACAGGTAAGAATATTGCAAACTGTGAACTGCAAACTTTATACTCGCTAACGTGGTACTTCAATTTTTTGTAGGAGTTGCCCTACAATATCATCTGGCGTAGCTCCTTCCATTTCACGTTCAGGAGTTAATAAAATACGATGACGTAATACTGTGGGAGCCAATTCCTGAACATCTTCGGGTGTGACAAAATCTCTTCCTCTAATGGCTGCCAACGCCTTTGAGCTATTCAACAAAGCCACCGAAGCCCGTGGCGAAGCACCCAAAAACAAGGATTTATTATTGCGGGTTTGCAGAATGATTTGGGCTATGTATTCCAACAATTTATCTTCTACGTGGATTTGATGCGTTTTTTTACGCAATTCTGCCAATTGCTGTGGTTGTAATATCGGTTGAATATCGGCGATGGCATCCGCTAAATTAAGCCGCTGATGATGTCCGCGCAATACTTCAACTTCTTGTTCTGCTGTTGGATAATTTACTAAAATTTTAAATAAAAAACGATCTAATTGCGCTTCAGGCAAGCGATACGTGCCTTCGTGTTCGACCGGATTTTGGGTAGCCATTACGATAAAAGGGCTGCTCATGAAATAGGTTGTTCCATCTACCGTCGCTTGACGCTCTTCCATCACTTCAAAAAGCGCTGATTGAGTTTTTGCAGGAGCGCGGTTGATCTCATCCACCAAAATAATATTAGAGAAGATAGGCCCTTTTTTAAACTCAAAATCAGTCAATTTTGGATTGAGAACCGATGTTCCGAGTACATCGGAAGGCATGAGGTCGGGCGTGAATTGAATACGACTGAAATCGGTATTGATGGTACGAGCCAAGAGCTTAGCCGTGAGGGTTTTTGCCACACCAGGTACACCTTCAATTAATACATGTCCATCGGCCAAAATAGCAGTAAGGAGCAATTCGATGGTTTTTTGCTGACCAACGATGATTTTACCTATTTCGGCTTTTATTGCTATAATGGCATCGTTAAGTTCCTGTAAATCAATGCGTGATTCAAAATTCATAATGACCAAAATCTATTTTACTCGTTGATAGAAATCTTCAATTTTCTGATTTAAACTCAAAAGTGCATATTCGGAAAGCCGTCCGTTTCGTTTGGCGTGGGCAATTTCACTGAACAATAAATTTATATCTAAAGGTGGTAAACCCGTTTTTTGGATAAGTGCTTCTTTAAATTCTTCGTTGAGGTCATTAGTTCGTAACCCAAACCGTTCACGAATGTAAAGTAATAAATGTTGAATTTTTTTTTCAGCAATATTGGCATGATCGCTTTGCTGAAAATACATTTTGCCAATCGTATGGATAAATTCGAGTGAGGTATTTTTGGGAGTTTCTATGATTGGAATAACTCGCTGCATTCGTTTTCCTGCAAAAATTGCGTAAACTAACAGCCCAAAAAGTATCAAATAATAAGCCCACTGCAAAGGGGGCTGAGTCATAATATACCTAAAAATGGATTGTTCGTTATCTCCAAAACGTCCTTGCTTGAGGTACTCATCCCAATATATGGGTAAAACAGGTAAGTAAGAAAGGCTGTTAAATGCAAAATCAGTTGTTTTAGAATTCAGAGCGTAATAATTGGTTAGAGCCAATGGCAAATTGTGTAGGAAAAAATGTCCATTCCCAAATTTTATTTTCAGGAAAATAGGTTCATTTCGCGCATTTTGGGCTAAAACAGTGACATTTTCAGCCTTTTTAATCAAAAAATAATTACGACCGTCATCTTCCGAGAATACATAGCCGCCCTTCTTTTTAAAAATTGGATTGACAAAATTCATTACCAAAGCTGTATCGCGTAGGGTGGGTCCTTTAAGTGTGGCTTGTACCCCGAGTGTTTTTAGCAAGGTGTCCGAAAAATCATAGGCTGAGATAAAAACATTATTTCCTTGCTTTACATACTTGAGCAGTTGATTTTGGTCGTTTTTGTCAATTTCAAACGCTTGACAGACAAAAATATAGTTGCTTTTAGGAAAGATTTTGTTTTCGGAAAGATGATTATAAATCGGTAAGCGCAACGATTCAACTTTTTGGTTACCAAACACATCAGGCAAAAGTTCATACAAGGCTTTTGTGCCAAAAGGAATTTTGTCTTTATTAGAATAGCTTGGTGTCCAATCAATCGGTTTGGGGCGATAGTATTCAAACAGACCATAAAGCAATATAGTCAATGCCAAAAACCAAAAATATTTGCTGCGCCAGTTCAAAAGCGAATAGTTTATTGAAAGGGGTTTACTTTATACTTTGCCTAAGAAAAACTGAAATTGATCTCTTAATAGATGAAATTCAGTCTCTGTAACCTGAAATTCTCCATACCAAACATACTCAAATTGAGACGTGAGTTGTTCAAATTCTTTTCGTAAAACTGAGCTTCCCAGTTCATCTACATAAACGCGGTTTGTTTTAGTAGGCTGCCAGTGAATATGTTGTTTATCAGTTAATTGTTTGAGTGTTTTGAGATAATAAAGCCGAATAGCCAACCGATAATTATGCCCTTCTATAGCTTCTTCAATCAAGGTAGAAAAATCCAGTTCGTGGATATTCTCTGTCAGGCGATGGTAAGCTAAAAGGTCTTCTTCGGCTTTTCTACCAAACAATCCGCCCAAAAATTCAGCTTTATAAAGCAACCAAACTACTAAACTGCCAATGGCTACTAAAATGACGTATTGCCAAAAGTTTTGATAAGAGTTGCTCTGAAAAAATTCAGAAAGTTTACGCATCAACCAGTACCAAAATCGTGCTAATGGATTTTGAGGAGGCGGTACATTTCGTTCATAATTATAATTTCGGTCGCTACGAAAATCATCAAGATGTTGAGCCGTAGGAGAGCGAGGTTGAATTACGGTTTTATCAAATTCAGCTTTAACACTGACGGTATCAACAGTTATTGAGTCGTTTTTCTGAGAACGAATCGTATGATTGAACAACAAAAATAGTAGTATAAAGCTAAATCGTTTCAAAATAAGGAATGCTACTTTCGATTTCTAAATTTGCGAAAAAGCTCTGAGATTTACAAAAATAGCCGACGTCCAAACGTCGGCTATATAAAGGAAAAAATAAAAACCGTTTATTTTTTCTTAGGAGCTAATGTTACAATCCACTGAGCAATCTTTAACGCCTCATCTTTGGGTACATTTGGGAGAGCGGCCATTGGAGGATAACCTGGCCAATGAGATGGCTCTGGCTTATAAATCAACTCCACAATTTGCTCTGGCTTATATTTTTTCTTTGCCATTACTTCCTTATAGCCTGGACCCACCAATTTTTGATCGGCTCGGTGACAAGCAAAACAGGTATTTTTCTGCAATAAAGCTTCAATGTCTGCTGGGATTTTAACTTGCGCGTTTGCTACAGTCGATACTGCCAAGAAAGCTCCCGCTGCTACTAACATTTTTGTGAATCGTTTCATGCCTAGGTTGGACTTTTAAAATGAAAAATAAAGGAATCTTACGCAAATGCAAAGCTATAACGTTTTGATAAAGAAATTGTGTTAAAAAGACAAAAAATTATTTTTTACATCTCAACGGGTTTCATTTTAGGAATCAACAAGTGAATAAAGAGCAGCGCTATTAAATAAGTGGAACTCGCCAGTAAAAATAATGGCAGATAGCCCCATTGAACGCGTATCGGGCCGATTACAGCTGCTAAAAGTGCGCCGCCTACCGCCCCAGAAAATCCCCCAATCCCCGTTACCATTGCCACCGCACTTTTGGGGTAGAGGTCAGAAGCAATTGTATAGACATTGGCCGACCACCCTAAATGCCCCGCTGCGGCAATCGCTATCAAGACGGTTGCGATATAGACATTTTGGGTTTGAGCAGCAAAGAAAATCGGAACGACACAAAGCGCACACAAGAGCATCGTCGTTTTACGGGCTCGGTTCAGTGACCAACCCATTTTCATTAGCCTTGATGAAAGCCACCCAAAAAATATACTCCCGCCGTCCGAAATAATATAAATAACCATAAAAGGCAAGCCAATATTCTGTAAGTCAAGGCGCTGGGTGAGTGCTTCGCTGGAATTGAAAAAGTCGGGTAACCACGTCAGATAAAACCACCAAATGGGGTCTGCCATGAACTTCCCGACAATCAATGCCCATGTTTGACGAAAGCGTAACAATCGCCACCATGTGACTCGACCCTCTATTTCTTCAGGTTGGTTATCTTGTTTGATGTACCGCAATTCTCGGGTCGATACCTTGGGATGGTCTTCTGGTTTTTGATAATTGAGCCACCAAAATACCAACACCACAAAACCTAAAACCCCTGTTGTCATGAACGACATTCTCCAACCGTACTTGAGGGTCATCCACGGAATTAGGGCGGCTGTTAGAATAATCCCAACGTTGGTTCCTGCATTAAACAAACCAGTAGCAAACGCCCGTTCTTTTTTGGGAAACCACTCAGCAATCGACTTGATGCTCGAAGGAAAATTTCCCGCCTCGCCAATCCCAAGCGCAAAACGCGCGCCCAACAAACTCCGAAAGCTGCCTACGTAAGCGGTAGCTACACCCGCCAAGCTCCACAAACCAATGGCAAATGACAAACCTTTGCGGGTTCCAAGGCGGTCGATGAGCCAACCAATCATAATAAAACCCAGTGCATAAGCCAATTTGAATGCCGTATCAACCCAGCCGTATTGAATCTTAAACGCATCTAAATCGGCTTGGGTAAGGGTATAAGAAAGCGGCACCCCCAACATCTCTTTCCGAAACGCATCGTCGAGCATCGAAAACGACAAAACATTGCGGTCAACGTAGTTG
>JBDHXS010000070.1:0-16084 GCA_039810845.1 Runella sp.
CAGCTTTGGGGCGTTTCGGCTCAGGCTGGGCGTGGTTGATTAAAACTGGCGACGGTGTAGCTATCACTTCTACTCCCAACCAAGACAACCCATTGATGGATATTGCCGACGTGAAAGGCACACCTATTATTGGCCTTGACGTGTGGGAGCACGCGTACTACTTGAAATACCAAAACAAACGCCCTGAATACGTGGACGCGTTCTGGAACGTGGTAGATTGGAACAAAGCAGAAGCTACTTACCAAGGAGCTTAATTATCACTATTAAGTTCTTTTGCATCCCGAAAGTCTAATGGCGTTCGGGATGTTTTTTTATGTAGAAAAGAGATTTCAATAAAATGTACCTTAGGTACATACTTTCATTAGATAAACTTATTCGGGATTGTTGTTGTTTAAAGTTAACTTTGCATCATAAAAAATCACAATTCGCTCATTTTGACTCCTTTCATGGCAGCAATAAATTGTTCATTTTGTGGCAGACGGAAAAACGAAGTCCAGCTACTGCTTTCGGGAATAGACGCCCATATCTGTAATTTCTGCATTGAACAAGGCTACGGCGTAGTTCAAGAAGAATTGTATCCGAAGAAGAAAAAAGAAAAACCTGCTACGCCTAAATTCAATCTCACCAAGCCTCTTGAGATGAAACGCTACCTCGATCAATATGTGATTGGTCAGGACGAAGCCAAAAAGACGCTTTCAGTGGCAGTATATAATCACTACAAACGCCTGATGCAGCCCAAATCAAATGATGATGTACATATTGAAAAAACCAACATCATCATGGTAGGCGAAACGGGTACGGGTAAAACTTACTTGGCCAGAACCATTGCTAAAATGTTGCAAGTGCCTTTCTGTATTGCCGATGCAACCGTCGTAACAGAAGCAGGATATGTAGGTGAAGATGTGGAAACTATCTTAACACGTTTGCTACAAGCCGCCGATTATAACGCCGAAGCGGCCGAGCGTGGCATTGTATTCATTGATGAAATTGACAAAATTGCTCGTAAGAGCGATAACCCCTCTATCACCCGTGATGTAAGTGGAGAAGGTGTTCAACAAGCCCTTTTAAAATTGCTGGAAGGCTCGGTTGTAAACGTACCACCTCAAGGAGGCCGCAAACACCCTGACCAAAAGCTTATTCCGCTCAATACAGAAAATATCTTATTTATTTGCGGTGGGGCTTTTGATGGCATAGATCGTCATATTGCTAAACGTATTAACTCACGTCCGATTGGTTTTACCAACGACCGTCGTTTGGGCGAAATTTTTGATAAAGGTAACCTTCTGCGCTACGTTGCAGCCCAAGCTTTAAAATCGTTTGGACTCATTCCTGAACTCATTGGACGTTTACCTGCCTTGACGTATCTCAACCCGCTTGATGGTGATGCTTTGCGCCAAATCTTGACCGAACCTAAGAATGCACTGACCAAACAATACAAAAAGCTATTTGCGATGGAAGGTATTAAGTTAAGTTTTGATGATGATGTATTGGAATATATCGTAGATCAAGCATTGGTTTATAAACTCGGTGCACGTGGTTTACGCTCTATCTGCGAAGCGATTATGACCGATGCCATGTTCGATTTGCCTTCGATGAAAGACATTACCGAATTTACGCTCACCCTCGACTACGCCCGTGAGAAATTTGAACGTTCATCTTTGTATGTTCTGAAATCTGTTGCCTAATGAAAACTCTCATTCTTGTTCACGGTCATGGGATAGATGCTGCTATTTGGGAAAATATAAAAGAAATGCTTTCAGAATATGAAGTGCTAACACCCGATATTTCGACCGATACAAAGTATAACAGCATCGAAGCTTACGCTGATGGTTTGAAAAAATGGCTAAAAGCAAAAAATATTGATAAATGTGTAATGATTGGCCATTCTATGGGTGGCTACATCACTTTAGCATTTGCTGAAAAGTATCCCGAAACCCTTCAAGGTTTCGGGCTTTTTCATTCTACTGCTTATGCCGACGATGCAGAAAAACGCGAACAACGCAAGAAAACATTAAGTTTCATGGAGACCCACGGCGCTGCTGCATTTATTCGTCAGTCGGGGTCAAATATGTACTCAGAAAGTTTTGCTAAAGAATATCCTGATGTAATTAAAAATCACATCGAAAAATACACCAAACTACCCACAGAAGCAGTCATTGCTGGTTTTAGGGCTATCATGAATCGCCCCGACCGTACGAAAGTCTTAGAAGATGCCACTGTTCCAGTGCTATTTATTTTTGGACAAGAAGACAAATTCATTTCGTTTGAAAAAAATATCGGTCTTTCTGAACTTCCCAAAGATGGACATACGCTTGTATTGTCAGGAAGTGGCCACATGGGAATGATTGAAGACAGGGACGCTACCACGAAAGCGATTAGGGAATTTATGGAGTCCACCAAATAATCTACCGTTTGTCATTCTGCAAGAATCTACGGAACTTTGACAAGCTTTTCCGAATTCTGTACATAGATCTCGGACTCAACGGATGCCTTTGCACGTGAGGCTTCCCCGAATTTTACCCACTAAAACATTATGCTCTCGAACGAAACTCTATTTTTTGGTGCCTTTACGATTTTTGTCATTTTCGTAATGCTGATTGACCTCGGCGTATTCACAAAGCAAAAAAGCCACATTGTCAGTTTTAAAGAAGCTGGAATTTGGAGTGCTATCTGGGTAGCTTTGTCCATTGGTTTTTATTTTTTCATTAAAAACTATGGATACCTTGTTCATGATGTGTCGGATATGGCTCATTTGCAAGAAATTGTAACTAAATATGCCAAACACGTTCAACTCATCCCTAATGACTTTGAAGCCAGCCTACGAGTGTTTCAAAACAATATGGCCCTCGAATATATCACAGGCTATTTGGTTGAATATTCTCTCTCGGCCGACAATATCTTTGTTTTTATCTTGATTTTCAGCTCATTTGGAGTTCATGAGAAGTTTTATAAAAAAGTACTTATTTGGGGAATTTCAGGTGCAGTAGTACTACGTTTTATCTTTATTTTTGTGGGAGCCGCTTTACTCCAAAAATTTGAATGGATTATCTTCATTTTTGGGGCATTTTTGGTTTATACGGGTGTTAAAATTTTGTTTCAAAAGGAAGAGGATGAGCATATTAACCCCAATGAACACATTGCCGTAAAATTTGCCTCGAAGTATTTTAATGTGTATAAACGCAACGTAATTGACCATTTCTTTGTCTATCACAAACATTTTAAAAAATGGTATATCACCCCTATTTTTGTGGTTGTGATTGTGATTGCATTTACCGATTTGATTTTTGCCGTTGACTCTATTCCTGCTATTTTTTCTATTACCAAAGATCCTTATATTGTCTTTTTTTCTAATGTCTTTGCCATCATGGGGCTGCGTTCGATGTTTTTCTTCCTGTCGAGTATTATGGACAAATTCCACTATTTAAAACCTGGGTTGGGGGTGCTGCTTTCCTTTATTGGGCTTAAAATGTTAGGACATCATTATTTAGAAGAATGGGGGTTCAAAACCGTCTATTCGCTCTATATCATCGTCGGAATTTTAAGTGTTGCTATTTTCGCTTCTTTGTTGTTTCCTAAAAAAGAAGAAAAAATCCCAGTTCCTGTTCAATGATTTATCACATTGTCACTTCCAGTCACTGGGCTAAGTTTGAGGGTACGTCTGAATACATCAGCGAAACACTTGATGTAGAAAAATTTATTCATTGCAGTCGTAAAGAGCAAATTGCGGGAGTTTTGGAAGGGTTTTTCATAGGAATCAATAACCTGCTTGTGGTAGAAATTGATGAATCAAAACTCACTTCTCGTCTGCTTTACGAAGCAGTACCCGATAGCGACGAAACTTTTCCACACATCTTTGGGCCTATCAATCGCGAAGCGATTGTGGCAGTGTACCATTTGCCATGGCCTACATAAATCTATACCAAAAACGCTTTACTCAAAATCTCTTTCGTTAAAAAGGCAACAATTAGAACACTCGTATTTAGTGTTTTAAGGATCGCTTTTTAATCATTCCTCCTTTGGTATCTTTTACACTGCTCATCACTACAAAAGAATTTGGGTCAATTGTTAGAATTTCTGTGTTTAATTTATTAAGTTCTAAACGTGTAATGACCGTATAAATGATGTCAAAATCGCCTGTTTCGCCACTTTTTCCATATCCTCTTTTGCCTTTATATACCGTAACACCCCTTCCCATCTCATTGGTAATCATTTGTCGTATCTCTTCACTATGTAATGATATAATAGTAACCCCCGTATATTCATCTATACCCTCAATCACAAAATCCAAGGTTTTTGAGGCAGCTAAATAGGTAATCATTGAATAAAGGGCTGTTTCGATAGACAAGAAATAGGCAGCTGCCGAAAAAATGATAATGTTTATCATAATGATGATGTCACCAATGGTTGTACCAAATTTTCGGCTCAAAAAAATGGCCAATACTTCTGTACCATCAATCACGGCACCTCCTCTTACTGATAGCCCTATACCTGCTCCTAAAAAGAATCCCCCAAAAACGGCCACCAGTAAGTTGTCATTGGTTACTTCTGGAAAATGTACAGTAGCGACTACTAAGGCTAGACCAGCTATGGCAATAGCAGTTTTGATAGCAAATTGTCGACCGATGACAATATAGCCGAGAAAGACAAAGGGAAGATTGACAAGAACCAGTAAAATATAAAGAGGAATGCCTGTTAACTTAGTGATTAAAAGGGAAATACCTGTAGCTCCCCCGTCAATAAAACTATTAGGAATAAGAAAACTCTCCAACCCAAAGGCAGCAGAAGCAATGCCAAGCGAAACCAATATAAAGTCTTTGAAAAGGCGAACGATATTGATTTTGAGTTCACGAAACCCTTTAGCAAGAATGAAGTCAGAATGCTTCTCTTGGTTATTGATAATCTTCTTATGACGGAGAATGGTTTGGGTAATTACTTTAGCCAAAAATGAATTCATATAATTTGTGGTGGTGGTTAGTCAATGATTGTTCAATTATGAAGGCTGATTCATAAATAATAGCAGTACTTTACGCACTTTTGAGGTTGCCCTCATCAATGGTAATACCTAAGCTGTATAAGCTTTGATAAAGACGCCAAAAGAAACACAACCTTTGACTCGTGTGAAATCAAAACGCCCAATAAGCCTAACAATAGCTTTTGCTGGCTATGACGACAGAATGGTTGTGTTTAAATAAATAGAGTGTAACTCCAATTACCAGAAGTAGTGGAAAGGAAAAATAAGATTGGCTTGTTGTAGCCGAACCAAGTGATTTTGTGAACAGAAACTATATCGGGAGAGATTATCGGGAAATAATTTTGCCGTCGTTTTAAAGCAGTACAAAAATCCACTAAACGGGTTTTTAGAGGAAGGGGAAGGGGTATTGTGAATAGCGGTAGCCGAAACTTCTGCTTGTACTATATGACAAAGGAGGTCAGAAAGTAGTACAGACTTATAGTACTTGCTTTCAGAAGAATTGAATTGCGAAAAAGCGGAAGTATCAACAAAAGCGCTGCTACTGTATAGGCTTATGATAAAGCAATACAGGGCCGAGATGCTAAGCAGAGCAATTATTTTGAACGTCCTTTTCAACAAACAATAGCACGATTATGATGCGAGTATGTGCAAGATACAATAATACGCTGAATTTTACAACTCAGCCTGCTTAAAGTAGCTTCTTTTTTAATTGCAAATAATCCAAGAAGTAAATTACTTTTATCGAAAGGTTGTTGTTTTGGTCGGCTTGAAGGGTGTTTTGTAGATTGTCAAAATAGCGATCATCAATGATATTCGACCCATGAAAGGTGGCATTTTTCCAAACGGCGTTGAAAAAGCTCCCTGGTGCAAACTGCCACGTATAAACCATATCCACGTTGAAATAATTGACATTTCGATTGAGAGGATTGCCCAAGGCAGCCCGAGGTTTTAGCGAACCGTCGTTTTGCAGTGTAAAAAACTCTTTGTTGCTCACCACACTCGAATAATGCCGTGCCCTGCACGTTAGCCACATTTTATTATTAAAGCTGTACTTTAAGTTTAATACGTTATCAATCGTATTTATTTTTCGCAACGCCATCACGATGGAGTTATCCTCCAAAATCGTTGTAAAGCCCATACCACGGGGGCACGGCTCAAAACCAAAATGATGGCTAATAGAGAGTTTGCTGTTGAAACGATAAGTCTGATTGATGTACAGGTCAAGACCATTTAAGTGATAGAAATTGACAAAAGCGCGCTCAAACGCCTCAATACTATAAAAATATTTTTTCGCAGGATTACTTTCCATCCAACCCCCAATCGTCACGCTATTGCCTCTGGTAAACATATAGCCCGTTTTGCGTGGCTCGTAGAAGTCATTTTCTTTCGGACGGAAGTTCAGCATCAGTCCAAACCAAATCAGTTTTTTGGTTTGGGCATTAAAATTAAACTGCATCCGCGATTGCTGATACTTAGATTCAATCTTACCAATGGGCGAATGCAACGAACTTATGCTGGCATTGAAGTTTAAGAAGATACGGTTATACCAGCCTTTGGGTTCGGTATAGCGGTATCCTGCATACATGCGGTGGTTGATGAAGTTGTTGTTGGTAAAATACCCCAAATCGTTACTTGTAAACTTCGTATCGGTCAGTTCTTGTGCCACATTGAAGGTAAACAACCCACTTGTTTTGGCAAATGTGATTGAATGACTGTAGCCTGTGCTGTTGTCTTTGGCCGCATCTTTAAAATTCAAACGACTGACAGACGCATTTCCCGCAATGTTATAGGTGTTTTTCTTGTCAAAAAAGCTAAACAAACCTGCACTCACATTCGCATTATAATTGCTATTTCCCCGAATCACACTGGTATTGACCAAACTTACACTGGAGTTATTTTTGAGCGTTTGATCAAGTACCACAATGTTGTAGTTGGTCATGGGATCTGTCTCAAAACGTCGAGTTTCTCCGCTTTCTGTATTTTCAATAATGGCATATTGAGGGTGCGTAATCGCATTTAAGATACCAATCCCTAAACCATTTTTATTACGGCCCGAAATTTTGGAAGCATTAATCAACTTAGATTCGGTCGGATTTTTGACCACCCTTTCATTGCTACTCAGCGCGCCGTAAGCACCTACCGAATGAATAGGCGTCCCACCGATACGGCGCGAATAAAACAAGTTCCCTTTGTTGAACAACTCCGTTCCTTCGGTAAAAAAGGTACGATTTTCGTTGAATTTCACTTCAAACGGACTCAAGTTAAGTACTTGGTTATCGCTTTGTACTTGGCCAAAATCGGGAATGAGTGTGGCATCTAAAGTAAAGGCTTGATTGAGTCCGAGCTTTAAATCCAAGCCCCCTGACACTTGATTGGTCCAGTTTTTTTGGTCTGTTTTATTGGCTGGAAAATGATTGGCATAAACCGAAAAGTAAGGTGAAAATTGAAGACGAATGGGCGGTTTGATGTCAGTAATACCCGTCCAGAGTCCTTCTTGGGTCAAAAAACCATTGATATTGGGATTAATGGCATTCCATGTATACTGTTGTTCCGTTTTTCGACGACGACGGGTGATATTTAAGCCCCAGTCTTGAATTTTATCTTTGCTAAAACGAATGGCAGCGTAGGGTAAAAATACCTCAAACGACCACCCTTTGTCGTGAATTACCACGGCGCTTTGCCATACGGCATTCCAGCTAAAATCTTCACCGCCGTTGTTGCTGTTGGTATTGGAGGTCATTTTGGCGTCCCATTGTTCACCCAACGGCGTCACAAAATACTCAAAGCCATTGAGCTTGTCGTTGTAGGTATCGAAGATAATCCCGATATAATCGTTCATCCCAAACCCGTCACGACCTTTTAGTTCTTTCGCAATACTGTCGAGGCTACGCTCGAAGCAAGTTCCGCCAAAATAAATCCCTTCGTCATTGTACATCAAGAAGGTTTCAGTGTGGTTCCCTTGCTCTTCTTTCCGTCCAATCACAGGGCGAAACTCGGTGTAATCATCGGCTTTAGCCGCTTCCTTCCAAGCTGGGTCGTTTAGTTTTCCATCAATCAATACGGGTAGGGTAGTGCGTTGGGCGGGAAGTTTTTTTGAAATTACTTGCCCCATGAGGAGGGATGTTTGCACCAATGCAAACATCCAACAAAGAATAGATGTCTTTTTCATCGACTGTTTAGGTAACGAGATAGGCTGTAAAAATTAAGTATACAAAGCTACTTCAAACTTTACTGAGAGGGCTGTTAAAGAATCTTAAAAAATGGCTGTCGGAATAAAGATGTGTTTCGGAGAGAGTTCGTTGCATGAGTGTTTCATTTATTTCAATCCATAGAAATTTGACGTGGATACTCTCTCTTTCAAAAAAAGTTACCGAAGAAAGAAAAACTCTTCGGTAAAGGGTGGATATAGTTACAATAGATGTATTCTTTATTCCGATTTTAATGATTTCACAGGGTTGACCATCGCGGCTTTAATGGCTTGACAACTCACTGTCAAAAGTGTAATGCCAACGGCTAAAATGGCCGTTACCATAAAAATCCACCACGAAATCTCGGTATGATAACTGTATTGGTGCAACCAGCCATTGGCAAAATAATACGCAACGGGCGAAGCAATGACAAGCGAAACCATTACCAATCCGATAAATTCTTTCGAAAGCAACCCCCAAAGATTTGGAACAGATGCACCCAGCACTTTACGAATCCCGATTTCCTTGGTGCGTTGTTCTGTCATAGAAGTATTTTTTTCAAGAGAGTTATGCAAATATTTATGGTAAAAAGATAAAGTATCGTAGGTCTTCATATTATAGAATGGTATATTATTTTCTTCACTCTAAAAAAGCTAATTTTGTTGGTATTCCAACCTTCAATCATGAACGAGACAAAACTGCCCATTGATAAAACGAATAATTATACTGTTGACATAGCACAGGCACGCCGAACTTTTGTGAAAGAGAAAACAGGTGTTGATTTCCAGTATCTTACTCAATATTCCTTTGAACCAGAAATACTGAAAGGAAATATAGAAAATTTTGCAGGCATTGCTCAAGTTCCTATTGGCTTTGCGGGCCCTTTAAAAGTGCTTGGTGAGTATGCCCAAGGCGATTTTTACGTCCCTATGGCAACCACCGAAGGTACACTGGTAGCAAGCTACAATCGAGGTATGAAACTTTGTTGCGAAGCGGGTGGTATCATTACCACAGTGATGGACGACGCTATGCAACGCGCTCCATTGTTTATCTTTGAAAATGCGCGTTATTCAAAAACGTTTAGCAAATGGGTGGATACTCATTTTGAACAACTCAAAGCACAGGCGGAAGAAACTACCTCAGTTGGAAAACTCATTGATATAGAGCAATATACCGTCGGTAAGTTACATTGGTTGCGTTTTAATTATTCTACAGGGGATGCTGCTGGGCAAAACATGGTGACTAAAGCTACTCACCGAGCCTGCCATTGGGCGTTTGAACAAAACATCGAAGGCCTGGAGCATTTTACTATGGCCGCTAACATGGATACCGATAAAAAACATTCGCATCTGAATACCCTTCAAACTCGTGGCAAACGTGTAGTAGCAGAGATTACGCTTCCCAACGAACTGTTGCAACGTATTATGCACGTAAGTGGTGAGGCATTATTTAAGCAACGACAGTATTCAAACATGGGGTCAATGTTGTCCAATGCAGTCAGCAATGGATCCCATTTTGCCAATGGCATCACGGCTGTTTTTATCGCTACAGGACAGGATGTTGCCAATGTAGCCGAATCATCGGCGGGTATTGTATATGTGGAGTTGAAAGATAATGGAGATTATTACTTTTCTGTGACTATCCCTTCGCTCATTGTGGCTACTTATGGTGGTGGAACGGGTTTACCTACCCAAAAAGAATGTTTGCAAATGATGGGTTGCTATGGTGCTGGAAAAGTGAATAAATTGGCTGAAATCGTGGCTGCCACCATCCTTTGTGGTGAATTATCTCTGGGTGCTGCCGTTGTCGCTAACGAGTGGGTAAGTAGTCACGAGCAATATGGCCGAAATCGTTAGCCCTCTAACCCTCAAAGGGGGCACTATCAATTAAACTCCCCCTTTGGGGGTTGGGGAGCTATTACTATCATGTATCAAGATATCCTTTTTTCACAAGCCAACGGCATCGCCCGCATTACGCTCAATCGCCCGTCGGTACTCAATGCCCTAAGTCCAAATCTTCTCGCCGAACTTACCGACGCCACCCAAAAAGTAGCATTGGACGATTCTGTTAAAGTGCTTGTCGTGACGGGGGCGGGGCGTGCTTGGTCGGCGGGCGTAGATTTAAAAGCATTGAACGAGAGTATTCGGGGTGGGCATTTTTCTAACTTTGAGGTAATGGAAATGGGAGTCGCTTTTATCATGGCGCTTCAAGCCATGCCCCAAGTGACGATTGCGCAGGTAAATGGGCATTGCTACACGGGCGCAACGGAACTGATGTTGGCTTTTGACTTGGTGTATGCTGCCGACGAAGCCAAAATTGGCGATACACACACCAAATGGGGTATTGCTCCCAAATGGGGCATGACCCAACGCTTGCAACAAAAAGTAGGCATGATGAAAGCCATGGAAATGTCGTTTACGGCGCAGCCTGTATCGGGCAAAGAAGCCGAACGAATTGGTTTAGTGAATAAATCGGTGCCTTTAGAGGCATTAGAAAGCACGGTGAATCAAGTGGCTGAACAAATCATGGGTAACTCAGCACAAGCCATCGCAGCCATGAAAAACTTATATTATTTTGGGGCTCATCAAGGGCTGCACCGCGGCTTAGAATACGAATGGCAAGCCGACTTCAAAATCACAGATAGGGAAGAGTTTTTGAGAAATTTTGAGAAGAATAAATAGCCAAACCCCAAAGAGGCTTTAATACTATGAACGATTCAAATGTTTATACCCCCATTGGGGGACAGGGGGCTATCCAAACCTCCCACGACTACTACGGAAGTCTCAAAGGCCGCAAACTGAAAGTGTATTTGTTTGGGGAGTTGGTGGAAGAACCCTCCGAGCACCCCATGATTCGTCCGTCAGTGAATGCCGTGGCCGAAACCTACGATTTGGCGCTTCGGGAGCCTGAATTGGCATCGGTGATTTCGCCTTTTACGGGCGAGCGCATCAATCGCTTTCTGCACATTTCGACAAGCGCCAACGATTTGGTCCTGCAAAACAAAATGCAGCGTAAACTCGGCCAAAATACGGGCACCTGCTTTCAGCGTTGCGTAGGCATGGACGCGTTCAATGCGCTGTTTTCGACAACGTTTGAGATGGATAAAAAACACAAAACGCCCTATCACGAGCGGTTTGTGGCCTTTTTGACCGAAATGCACCAACGCAATTTTGTCATTGGCGGGGCCATGACCGACGTCAAAGGCGACCGCAGCAAAGCTCCGCACGAACAAGCCGACCCTGATTTGTTTGTGCACATTACCCGACGTACCTCCGAAGGCGTGTATATTACGGGAGCTAAAGCGCACCAAACAGGCTGTCTCAATTCTCACTGGCTGTTGGTGATGCCCACCATGCGGTTGGGTGAAAAAGACAAAGACTACGCCATTGTAGGCGCCGTACCCGTGGATGCGCCAGGCATTACGTACATCTACGGGCGACAATCTTGCGATACGCGCAGCATGGAAGGCGGCAGTATGGACGCAGGCAATGCCAATTTTAGCGGACAGGAAGCCATGGTGATTTTTGAGGAAGTATTCATTCCTAACTCCCTGATTTTCATGGATGGAGAATACGAATTTGCCTCGATGTTGGTGGAGCGTTTTACTTGCTATCACCGTCGGAGTTATGTGTGCAAAAGCGGCGTGGGGGATGTGTTGATTGGGGCTGCGGCCTCTATCGTGGAAATGAACGGAGCTGAAAAAGCGAGCCATATCAAAGACAAATTGGTGGAAATGACCTACCTCAACGAAACTATTTACGGCACGGGTATTGCGGCTTCGTACCAAGGCTATCCGACTGAATCGGGGGCGTATTTGCCCGACGAAATGCTCGCCAATGTCTGCAAACACCACGTGACGCGTTTCCCCTACGAAATCAGTCGTTTAGCGCAGGATTTAGCAGGAGGCTTGATGGTAACACTGCCTTCTGAGCAAGATTACAACAACCCCGAAACCCACGAACTCCTCAAAAAATACCTCAAAGGCAAAGCCAACGTACCGACTGAAGACCGCTTTCGCATGTTTCGCCTCATCGAAAATATGACTTTGGGCCGCAACGCCGTGGGCTACCTCACCGAGTCCATGCACGGGGCTGGTTCACCCCAAGCTCAACGGATTCAAATTGCCCGTTTGATGCAATTGGAATACAAAAAACGTTTGGCAAAAGTATTGGCGGGAATTGAAATAGCTGATACAATGTCTGTGGTGGAGGAAGCAGGAAGTTATTTTGGTCGAATGTTTGAGTTGAAGAAATCGGAAAATCTCTTGTAGAATGGTATTTTCATAACATTACCGTCTTTTGGTTGTATTATTGAATAACACCACCTCACAGATAATGACTTCATCTTCAAATATTAATCAAAACAACACTCCTATTATTCGTTTTGCCGCTAATTCTGCACCTCATTATCACGCTGGTGAAATAAGTTTACTCAATTCGGTTGACTGTGTCATCTTTGGATTTTATGGTACCGAACTTCACGTATTGTTGCACAAATTCCCTTATGATCCATTTAAAGGTTGTTGGGCGTTGCTGGGCGGGTTTGTACATCCTGATGAAAATATTGATGATGCAGCTCGCAACACGGTTGAACGCCTTACCGGCCTTGTAAATGTGTATATGGAGCAAGTCTATACCTTTGGGAATGTGTATAGAGTGCCTACAGAGCGAGTCATTACTACGTGCTATTATGCACTTATTGAAGTAGAGCCTACACTCCTCAAGCTCTCTCAGGAATACGGGGCTACTTGGTGGCCTATTTCTAAAGTCTCTCAGTTAGATTTGGTGTATGACCATCTTCAAATGTTTGAAAAAGCTCTAGAACAACTCCGTCGAAAAGTTAGATATCAGCCGATTGGTTTTGAGCTTTTACCTGATAAATTTACTATGCTCGAATTGCGTAACCTATATGAATCTATCTTGGGGCGACCCTTAGACAAGCGAAATTTTAGTAAAAAGATACTGAATATGAATCTCTTGCTTAAGCTCAAAGAAAAACAAAAAGGTACTTCCCGCCGAGGTTCCTACTATTTTTGCTTCGACGAAAAACGTTACCAAGAATTAGTATCGAAGGGTTTTTTGTTTGAGATTTAGGATTAGCGAAAAAAATAAAATCATCGTCTTCATTTATCAATTTCATTAAGGAATCTACTATCTCTAAGATTTTGCTGGCCTTTTTCATAATTGGCTTAGCCTGAATATACCTATGCTCCTGTTAAAATGTTTAGTTTTTAGGGTTTAAAAATAAAAATAATTGTGTTCTCATACACTTGGCTTAGGGCTGTTATTTCTAAAATCGTTGGTCTTAAAGCAAAATGAAAGACTTTTTGTAAATTGAAACCCGAAACATTTCACAACGCACTTTATGAACAAACTATCCTTCATCTTATTAGCCGTTTCAATCGGAATCAACGCCTTTGGCCAAGATGTAAAAGAGAACAAAGGATTTTATCAATTCTTAACCGACGATCCTAACCAAAAACCTTTTTATTCTGACAGGCAAGGGGTTATTGCATCTAATGGAATGGTAGCCTCTGCTCATCCTGAAGCATCTCGAGTAGGAGCTAATATCTTAAAAATGGGCGGTAATGCTGCTGATGCAGCGGTGGCAGTGCAGTTTGCCTTGGCAGTAGTTCATCCATCAGCAGGAAACATTGGGGGAGGTGGCTTTTTTGTGTATCGTACAAAGAAAGGAAAAAACTACACCCTTGATTTCCGCGAAAAAGCGCCACTCAAAGGGCATAAAGATATGTATTTGGATACCGACGGAAATGTCATCCAAGGATTAAGCCTTACGGGGCATCTCGCAAGTGGTGTTCCTGGGTCGGTAGATGGGATGGTTCAAGTACATAAAAAATTTGGCAAGCTCCCTTGGGCTATACTTTTGCAGCCTGCTATTGACTTAGCCGAAAAAGGTGTGGTCTTGACGACCAAGGAAGCGACTGGACTAAATCGGATCAAGAATGATCTCAAAAAGATAAATTCTGATACCACGTATTTTCGCACAGCTAATGGACACGACTGGAAAGAAGGGGATTTGCTCGTTCAAAAAGATTTAGGAAAAACCCTGCGCCGTATTCAAGAACGTGGTCGGTCAGGGTTTTACGAAGGCGAAACAGCTGATTTACTGGTAGCTGAAATGGAACGAGGTAAAGGAATTATTTCATATGAAGATCTTAAACAATACCAAGCTACTTGGCGCAAACCCTTGGTAGGCCAATACAAAGATTACAAGCTCATTACGATGCCACCCGTTTCGAGCGGTGGTGTTGCTCTATTACAATTGATGAAACTGGTAGAACCATATCCTCTGCAACGCTGGGGGTGGCATTCCGATTCGACTATTCAAGTGATGATTGAAGCCGAACGCCGCGTTTATGCTGACCGTGCTAAGTTTTTAGGCGACCCAGACTTTGTAAAAGTACCCGTCAAAGAACTCATTGAGGCCAATTACCTAAAACAACGTTGGCAAGATTTTGACTTTGCCAAAGCCACCGATAGTAAAGCCGTGAAAGGAGGTGATATTTCAGGATATGAAAGTACCGAAACTACTCACTTTTCCATTGTGGATAAAGATGGCAATGCGGTATCGGTCACCACAACGCTTAATGGTGGTTATGGAAGCCGAGTAATAGTAAAAGGGGGAGGGTTTTTTATGAACAATGAGATGGATGATTTTAGTATTAAACCAGGTGTTCCAAATATGTTTGGACTGATTGGGAACAAAGCCAATGCCATTGCCCCAAGCAAGCGGATGCTATCTTCAATGACGCCAACAATTCTGGAAAAAAATAAAAAGCTGTATATGGTAGTAGGTACACCAGGTGGCTCAACGATTATTACTTCTGTTTTTCAAACTATTCTCAATGTACTCGAACACGGAATGACCATGCAGCAGGCTGTGAATGCCTACAAATTTCACCACCAGTGGCTCCCTGATAAAACAACGTTTGAAAGTGGCGCTTTTTCTGAGAAAGTTATTCAAAGACTGTTATCGAAATCGTATATTCTTGAAATGCAACGCAATACAATTGGACGTATGGACTGTATTCTTGTACGCCCAGATGGCACTTTGGAAGGTGGTTCTGACCCCCGAGGAGATGACACAAGTGTTGGATACTGATAATTCTAAACCTATGAGGTTTTTGAAACCTCATAGGTTTGTTTATGGAAATGGTCCAAAAGTGATGTTGGCCTTTCATGGCATCGGCCAAGATCATCGCTGCTTTTTGCCATTAATCGAAGTTTTGAAAGACCAATACACTTTTTATTTATTTGATTTGCCTTTTCACGGCCAAAGCCCTGCCCTTACATCTGAAAAACTTACCTTGAATGATTGGAAAGTTTTTTTGGAAGATTTTTTGAGTGCAAATAAGATTGAAAAATTTTCAATTATGGGTTTTAGTATGGGCGGAAAATTTGCCTTGGCTACACTTCAACTCTTTCCTCAACGTATTGAGTCCTGTTGGCTTTTGGCTCCCGATGGTATTACTGAAAGCCCTTGGTATCGGTTGGCTACGCGTTTTTGGTTGAGCAAAAACCTATTTCGATTCTTTGTAAGCAATGTCAATCACTTTAAGAAGTTGTCCAACATCTTAGTTAGTATTGGATTGATTGAAAAAAGTGCTGTCAAATTTGCCGAAACTACCCTTTCGACTCCTGCCCAACGTGAGCGCGTTTATCGTTCATGGATAGGTTTTAGCTTGATTCGGGCCGATATGAAACTCGTTGCTCGATTTGTCAAGGCAAACAACATTGACTTGAAGATTTTTCTGGGAAAACACGATGCCTTACTGCCAGCTCACTATGTGCATCCACTTACCAAACGCCTACTGAATGTAAAGCCAATTATTCTAAAAACAGGACATCATCGGCTCATTGAAAAAACGGCTGAGTGGTTTCAGCAAAATTCTGCCAGTCTTTGA
>JBDHXS010000071.1:0-15958 GCA_039810845.1 Runella sp.
TCGTGTAACGCGTCGGAATATCTTTGTAAATACCGTGTTTGGCTTTGGTGAAAAACACATCAATCGTTTCTTTGATTTTTAACGCCCCATTTTCTTTGAGGGTAATATCTATATCGTAGCTTTTAATGTCAAAATCTTGGGAAAAAACTTGACTACTTACAAAAAACAGAAAGAGAAATAACCAAACTGAATTCTTTAAAATTTTCATGGCTGTTGGAGATCTTTTAAAATGAAATCTTAATATTTTTAGCTTCTTCGGCGCTTTCCAGTTCAAAAAAAGGCTTTTTAACGAATTGAAACATATTGGCTATTAGAACAGAAGGGAAGGTATCACATTGGGTATTGTAGTCGCGTACGGTAGCGTTGTAATAACGTCTGCTATTTTGGAGATCATCTTCAATCGTCCCCATTGCCTTTTGCAATTCAATAAAGTTTTGGTTGGCTTTCAGGTCAGGATAATTTTCGGCTAAGGCAAAGATTCCTTTGATACCTTGAGCCAAGTTAGAATTGGCTTGCGACTGCGCGGGAATATCAAAGGGAGAGACACTGATGGCATTGTTTCGTAGTTCAATGACTCGGGCCAACGTGTCTTTTTCGTGAGTTACATATCCTTTGGCTGTTTCCACCAAATTGGGAATCAAGTCAAAACGTCGTTTTAACTGAACCGAAATACCGCTCCACGCTTCACTGACAAGTGTGCGGAATTTTACCAGGCTATTATAAGCAAAAATAGCCCAAATGCTTATCAAGCCAATGATTGTTATGATGATGTAAAAAGGATTCATAATTTTAGTAGGTTAAGAAATGAGTGCTTATGATTGAATTGACTTAACAAAAGTGTGCTATAGAAACAACAGAAAAAAAACTAAAAAAGGGAAGCGTAGAAAGACATTACCTAAGCGTCAAAAAACTTCGGTTAGGCGTTGGAGTATAACAAAAACCCTCCTTTGATATACCAAAGGAGGGTTTTTAAGTTCTCAAAAAATAAACTAAAAGTGTAAAGTTTACAGGTTGTTGTTATATTGTTTGACCTTAACTTTTACATTTAGTATGCTACAGTTTTTCTGTTAAAATGGGAGGAATCACAACCTTGCCGCAGCTTGCTGTACAAATGCCGTCAGTTCGCTTCCTGACAGCATACCTTGTGCCAGCAATGCCAAGTTATAAGCATGACGAATCAATTGTTTTTGCTCATCTTCACCTGCTTTGAGAATTTTCTGAGTTACGGGGTGATTGGCGTTGATGGCTACGTTGAGCATCTGAGGCATATCACCAAACATCGATTTTTGACCCGAAGTAGCAGCCATATCATTCATACGACGAATAAACTCAGGAATGGTAATCACAATCGGAAGCTCATCTGTCGGCATAGGCTCTACACTGATGGTCAACTTAGGAGCACCGCCAAGCGTTTCTTCAAACAGTTTTTTGGCTTTTTCTTCGTCGTCTTTAGACAACACGCTTTCAAGCTTGAATTCTTTTTCAATGAGTTTATCCAAGGTATCGGCATCTACTCGCTTAATGCTCGTCTTTTCGAGTTTATACTCAATACCGTTGATAAAATGTGGGTCAATGACGCTGTCGAAGACCAGCACATCATAACCGCGTTTTTGTGCCGATTGGATATATGCATCCTGTTTTTGAACATCACTTGCGTATAACCAGACTACTTTTTCATCCTTATCTGTTTGATTTTCTTTGATTTTAACAGTGTATTCTTCAAACGTAAAGTGCTTGCCTTCTATGTTTTTGATGAGACAATACTCCTTGGCTTTGTCACTAAATTTCTCATCCGAAATCATACCGTATTTGACAAAAAGCCCGATATCATCAAATTTCTTCTCATAACTTTCGCGGTCGTTGCGGAAAATATCAGCGAGCTTATCAGCCACTTTACGCGTAATGTATCCGCTGATTTTCTTCACGTTGCTGTCTGACTGCAAGTAGCTACGCGATACATTGAGCGGAATATCGGGCGAGTCGATAACCCCGTGAAGCAATGTCAAAAAGTCGGGAACAACATCTTTGACTTCGTCCGTAATAAAGACCTGACGGCTGTACAATTGAATTTTTTCTCTTTTGGCCGAAAAGTCATTTTTGAGTTTTGGGAAATACAAAACCCCCGTTAGATTGAATGGATAATCCACATTGAGGTGAATCCAAAACAGCGGATCCTCGCTCATTGGATGCAATTCTTTGTAGAAAGTCAGGTAATCTTCATCTTTGAGTTCAGAAGGCTGCTTAGTCCAGATTGGATGGGGATTGTTGATAATTTTTTCATCAAACTCAATTTCTATGGGTAAGAATTTACCGTATTTTTCCAGAATTTCAGAAAGACGGTATTTTTGCAAAAACTCTTCCGAATCTTCGGCAATATGAAGAATGATATCAGTACCACGCTCAGTTTTATCTGCCGCTTCAATCGTAAACTCTGTGCTGCCATCACATACCCAACGAGCGGCTTCGCTACCTTCTTTGTATGATTTGGTGATGATTTCTACTTCTTTGGCCACCATAAAAGAAGAATAAAAACCCAACCCAAAGTTTCCGATGATATTGCCGCGCGTATCTTCTTTTTCTTTGTATTTTTCGACAAACTCAGCAGCACCTGAAAATGCAATCTGATTGATATATTTTTTGATTTCGTCGGCAGTCATCCCAATGCCTCGGTCACTGATAGTGATCGTTTTAGCCGCTTCGTCCACTTTGACAGTCACTTTCAACTCACCTAACTCGCCGTTAAACTCGCCAAAATCTGCCAATTTTTTCATTTTTTGAGTGGCATCTACCGCATTTGAGACCAACTCACGCAAAAAGATTTCGTGATCTGAATAGAGAAATTTTTTGATAATTGGAAAAATGTTGTCGGTATGAATGGACAACTGCCCTTTTTCGGCCTGTACGCTTGCTTCCATAAATCTATTTACTTTTTACAGTTTTTGGTTTACTGTCTCAGGGCTATTCAAAACCCATTCCACCGTTGCTTAATCTGACATATTGACAAAAAACAAAGCTGTCAGGCTTTTAAAACCTGACAGCTTTAACATGTTTTTGAACTACAAATTTCCGACTGCGGACTATTGACTAACCCTATTTCTGTACAAACTTCACCCATACTTCCCGCAGCGGAACCTGCTTACGTCCAGTAGTATCTTTGGGGTTTACGCCAGTGCCGCGCCCTTCGGCATCTACGCGGATATAACTGATACCTGCTTTGATAAACTGGTCTTTTAAGGAAAACACCCGTTTTACAGACAAAGTTTTGTTGGTGAGTGGCGGCTGCGCATCATTGGCATAACCAGTCAGCTTAATTTGGGCATTAGGGTACTTTTTGAGTAAGTCGGCTAATGCCTGCACAGCATCGTTGGAAGTCACTTTCAATTGAGCCGTATTATCCTCAAAATCCACGTTATCAAACTTAAATGATTTACCTTTTACGGCGGTGGCATCGTCTAAATACGCGGCCATCGGACTTGCTGTCGGCGTTGCAGGAGTAACAGCCGCTGGTATTTCTTTTGTAGTTGTATCTTTAGCAATAGGTTCTTGAATAGTACGTGCTTCGGTCATGGTAGAGTCAGACTCTGAATCTGAAGTATTTGCTTGACGTTGGTTCCAAAAATAAACCCCAGCCGCTATCAGTCCGATGATTAAAACGCCTATGCCTATCCATTTGATATAAGGACGATAATCCATTTGTGATTGATCTATATCCACCCCAACCAAAAAAGGTTTTGACGCGGATGTTCCTTCTACTCCCTTTGGAAGTGCACCTGATTGCTCGGTTCTTGGCACCACAAAATTTTGGAGTAAATACTGAATTCCAATGCTTTCGATGAGTTTATCATTGATGTCGGGTACAGTATTTAGTAATCCGTCGCGTTGGTCACCTAAGTAAGCAGCTAAAGATTCTGGATCTAATTGTTTTTCGGCTACTGTGCGTTTCAATACCGCCATTACTATCGCCACTGTTATCCCACACAATGTAGAAGCGAGTGAGTTGCGTATCCCTGCATATTTAGCTACCATACTACTTACTGAACTCTTTAAGCCAGGCAATACAGTATTCAAATCTTTTTCTCCTACGGCTTTCAAGGCATCAAGCTCCACTTGATTTTTGAAGATTTTACTTAATTGTTGCGGTTCAAATTCTATTTTCTGAACTTGATTAAATACCAACTTCATGCCCGATTCAGTAGTAACCCTTTTTATTAATCCCCCAACTATGGATGCCCCTAAGGCATCAAATGCTTTCTGAATTTTTTCGGGTTTTTCATCGTTCTGTGCCGCAATTTGACCTATCAATCCCTCAGTCAAAGCCTCCTTCAAAGATACAAATAAGTTCATTTTCAATATTTTGTTATGAGTTATGTCGGGATTGCCCGTGCGCACGGAATCGCCCGTGCGGTTAAAAATTAAAGTATAAAAAAATAAATAAATTCAAAACGGGGCGGAAAGTTAGTTAATAGTTAATAGTCCACAGCCAACAGTACACAGTTTTTTTATTACACCTAAAAGGGATACTTCGTATTGTTCAAAAGATTTTATGATATTTAGCTGTACTTTTTGGCTGCCTTCAGAGAATCTTTGATAACCATCGAATCTTAGTTGCTAATGTGCTTACCTTTGTAAAAATTAAAATTAACAAAACGCGTACATTTTTGAAACTCTCTACTCATCCTCCTATTTTGGTAACCGGGGCTAATGGTCTCATCGGAAGCGCACTCATTCGGCATTTGTTGGCAGAAGGACATTCTATTCGCGGATTAAAACGGGTTGATAGCGACCTAAAACAGCTTAATGATATTAGCGACAAGATTGAATGGATAGAAGGCGATGTGTTGGATGTTTTATCGTTGGAAAAAGCTTTTGCGGGAATCACCCATGTTATACATACAGCAGCAATAGTATCTTTTGTACCACGTGACCGCAATCAAATGTACGAAATCAACGTAGGCGGCACAGCCAATATTGTGAATGCTGCCCTAAACGCAAAGGTACAAAAACTGGCATTTGTTAGTTCAGTAGCTGCCTTGGGACGTCCCGATCCCCGTACTATTGTGGCCGATAAACCTACCATCATCACAGAAGACCAAAAATGGGAAGAATCGCCTCTGAATTCACATTATGGCAAAAGCAAATACTTGGCGGAATTGGAGGTGTGGCGTGGTGTAGCAGAAGGGTTAAATGCCGTAGTGGTAAATCCAAGCATGGTATTAGGCGAGGGCGACTGGACGCGGAGCAGCACGCAGTTGTTCAAATATGTCTATGATGAAAACACCTACTATACCGAAGGACTCATCAACTACGTGGACGTGCAGGATGTAGCGGCTATAGTGACGAAACTCTTGTTTTCAGATATCAAAAACGAACGGTATATCGTAAGCGGAGGACATCTGACGTATAAAGAATTGTTTGAGAAAATAGCTGCTGGTTTTGGCAAAAAAGCCCCTTCAAAAAAAATAGCTCCTTTATTGGCTGAAATCGTTTGGCGTCTCGAAGCTTTTCGTTCGTGGCTTACAGGTAGCCGTCCGCTAATCACAAAAGAAACAGCCAAGACAGCTCGTACCCAATTTATTTATGATGGGAAAAAAGTAAAACTGGCACTAGGCTTTGAGTATAACCCCCTCAATGAAACCGTGAAACGGGTCTGTGAGGCGTT
The DNA here is from genome assembly GCA_039810845.1 of Runella sp. Classification (GTDB taxonomy): domain Bacteria; phylum Bacteroidota; class Bacteroidia; order Cytophagales; family Spirosomataceae; genus Runella. Next base: position 5,660 of record JBDHXS010000071.1, read on the forward strand.
GAAGAAATAAGTAATGGCTTTGCCACATCCTATTAATCATCAACCAATTGAATGTGTACATATACGTTATTCCAGTGCTATTTTTTTCAAAGTTGCAGCGTCAATGGTGTGCTTGCCGTCAAAAGTAACTATCTGTAAATGGGGTATGGCTGCCTGAATATCAGCACCATATTTATCTAAGTCTATCTGTACCAAATATTCATCCTGAGTACCATAAGCCAGTATTGTTGAAACCTTGGCCAATTTAATGGGGTCAATGACATCAGAAATACCATTACCAAAAAAGCCTGCCCAAATCACCAAACGATCACAACGGACATGACCGCTGTTAAGCCATCTCAGCACCGTGGCATTGCCCTGCGAAAACCCCAATAGGTTGATTTGTAATTTAGAAAAATCTTGACCTTCCAAAACAGTACCGTAGAGTTGGTTCCAATAAGCCACATAATCAGCGATTTCGTGGGGGCGTTCCTCACGGGTCATCCACGAAGCTCCTACGCGTCCCGTAACCCCTTCCAAATAAAACCGAGATAGGGCTTCGGGGGCTACCACGAAGGTTTTACCATCATTGAGAACTTCAAATTTTTTGATGAAAAATTGAGCCAATTGGCCATAACCGTGGAGCACAAACCAAACTTGTTGTGTATTTGAATCCAGTGAACCAAGCGTAAAATATCGAGCCGTACGGCTGACAGAAAGATGATGTTCTTGCATAAATTGAATTATATTTGCCCCCAATATACACATATCACCGAATGCAAATGAAACAAAACCCTTCTTTCTATTTTATCATCCTTGTTTTAGTCGTTATTGATGCTTGGTTGTTGGCGCATCCAAATTTGCTGGGGAAATTAGGTATTTTGTTTTTCAAATACGATATGATTAGAACTTTTCCACGGGCATTGACAACAGTGGGATTGTCTACGATTTTAGCAATAGCCATTACTATTTTTATCCAAAAAACGAGCCGACAAACAGCGTTGCTCGTGATGGGAATTTTGACCTTAGCCTCTGTAGGACTGCTGGTTAATACTTATTTCAAATTCTCATCTGGCTCTTACGCCATGACGGGGTCAGGCTTTAAAACAGGCGCACTTTTGATGCCACTTATCCTAATTTTGGTTTTTGGGAATGGGGTTTATGAAGCCTCAAAACTGAAAAAGTAACCTGGCTCCAACGCTTTAACTCCTTCTATCTCCGATTTAATTTGGTTTTTCTACGTCTGAGAAATCATTTTTTTATCCTTTTTTGGCTTTCTTACATCTTTGCTGCATCAAATTAATCGTTTTAATCAGTAAGACGATTTAGCAGCTATGAAAAAGATAAAGTACCTATTCATTTCATTAATGATTTCCATTGGATTGAAGGCATGTTTGGTTAATGATGAGAAAAAACCGATTGCCTTAAAGGGAACCTTCATCAATCAATCCTATTTGAACCGTTCTTCGGATACGCTTTTGAGTGCTATTCCTTTTTATTGCACTGAGTTGGTTTTCGATAAACCCGATAGTGTACTGGTTAAAAATGGATTTGAAGAATATGTGCTCAAGTACGAAATTCGACACGATACCTGTTTCGTCAAAAAGGCGTATCAGCATCAGGGTGTGCTCCAAGATTTAGTATTGCTGGTTTCGTCCGACACTTCTTTTGTCGCGTTGGAACAAGATTTTACAGATACTAAATTGCCTGCCATTTTTACCAAAACTTCTGTTTTTGAAGGGTTTGAATATGGATTGAATAAAGCCACAATCGCTGGAAAATATGCGGTTGAAACTCCCACTGATAAACAAGCTAAAATCATCACGTTTACAGAAAATGGGATCATTAAAGGACTATCCAACTTTAGTAAGTTTTCTGTTTGTTATTCAGGAGATTGTATGTCAGAACCATTGGAAGCAGGCAATGTAATTATGCTTGAAAATAGCCAAAACGAAGTCGAATTTGCCGTTTGGAGCTTTGATAAAGTTACTAAACAACTGACTATTTTTAAACTGGAAGAACCACAGCAGGATATAAAAGGAGAACGTGCTATCAAGTCAACGTTGCTCAAACTCAGGAAAATTGCATAAACTGGTTAGAATAACTCCATGACAGCCATGAATAGTAAATTAAATAAAGTTTTTCCAGTATTCGTATTGCTCCTTATTTTTGGATGTAAACCCGTAGAAGAGCAAAAGAAGCCCGTTGAACTAAGCAAACAAGTAGTTACGGCCACTCCGAAAGAAACAATAAGTGCTGAGCCAAGAATAAAGCCTTTTTCATTGACTTTCGCCAATTTAATTGAGAACAATCGGTTAAACAAACTGCCTGTGTTGACCAAAAATGAAATAGAGAATTATTCAATAGGAACTGCCATTGATGAAAATTTTGCCAATGACTATCAATACCATTTGATAGATAAAGTTCTTGATACGCCTACGCACAAGATGTATCTCATTGCCCGCGAGTACGAAAATGAGAATGCCGTTTGGTTGTGCTTATTTGATAAAAACCAACGAATGCTCAACACCAAAGAAGTTTATTACGACAATGCTGAAGGGAATTATCAAGTAGAAGCCATTCTCAAAAAAGACACGCTGACGCTGTTTATGTCGGATGTCAATGATGGAAAATATACGGAGGTGTATTCATTTGATAAAAACTATAAATGGAATGCTGTAAAAAATAATAAATAATAACCACTTAGAAGGCAATGAAACTGATTTTTTGGATAGGAGTTGTTGTATTAGGCGCAGTAATGCTCTACTATTTATACCAAGCTTGGATTTTATACTCTGGTCGAAGTAAATATATTGAGGTATATCCTGAGATGTACCGAGATGTATTGGTGCCAGCTACGGTAGCGGGAAGCTTATTCATCGGGGCGTTGATGGCCAATTTTTGGTTTAAATTACCAAAAGTAGCAGTCTATATTGTTCTTTCGCCCCTGATTGTCGGAGCTTTAGCACTGATTTTCATGGTGATAGCATCTATGCTTAGAAGCGATTGGCGCTGAAATAATAAAAAACAAGCCTCAACTAAAAGTCGAGGCTTGTCCAACCCATACAGCCATTTTAAAAATATTGTACTTAACGTAAGTTCGTGTTTCTAAATTGTGTCATTACCTCAGTTGTCATAACAATTAAATAACAAATATACTGCTTTTAAAAGTTCCTTAAAAATAATCACTTCTTTTTCAGAATCAATCTTGCCTCATATACGGTTTTTTATCGCTTTTGGATGTTCACAATTGGCTTACGGTTACCTTTGAAAGTGAACAAATTTACGATGGACATTCTAATTCTCTGTCCTTATAGCGACAAAACCAACTAATAAAGCGTCAAAAAAGAATTTTGTTTTCATGGTTATTAATCGCTGATATGCTGTTTTGTCTCTTAGATACTATATAACCATGAAAGTTTAAATCTGTTTCAAGTATTTTTTATTTGATTCCAACCTTCACCCCACCAAGCCAAAATCTCCCTTGAGCGGGTTCAAAATAGCGGTTGGCACTTGCGTTGATTTGCACATTCTGAAAGTATGTGGCATCCAGTATATTATTGACTCCAACAAAAGGTTCCAAGTGCATTTTTCCCCACATTTTTTGCCCTCCTAAACGTAAATTAACCACCGTATAGCCATTGGCTGTCACGGCATTGGCATCATCGGCATATAACTGACTCGCATGGCGAACTTGGGTAATGGCAAACAAACCCATTGAGGTAAAATAGCGTAATTCTGCCTGTGCAGCGTGTTTTGGAATCCCAGGGAGTACGTTTCCATCAAATTTCCCTGTGGTCGTTTGGTATTCTCGATAACGAAAATCAGAGTAAGTATAATTGGAAAATAGGGTCAATCCTTTAGCCAAAACAGCGTTAAGACTCAATTCAACTCCCTGCCGGCGTGAGCGACCTGCATTGCGATAAAATACGCGCCCCGCTTGTCCAGTGATTTGGTAAGGAACCAGTTCGTCTTTTACTTCTACGTTAAACAGCGCAATATCGGTACGCAATCGTTGGCTAAAGTACGTTTTAGCCCCAATTTCATAGTTGATTGCTTGCTGAGGTTTCAAATCTGGATTGAATCCGCCAGTTCCAGTAGGGTTGTTGGAAAGCTCACTCATGGTCGGGGTTTCAAAACTTGTTCCCAGGTTGGTGTACATATTGATTTTGGACGATGCCTCCAATGAGATTCCCACACTTGGATTCATCCGGCTGAATTGCCGTTTTCCCGATTGGTCACCGTCAGTCAAAAAATAATCAGCCGCATTTAAGCGAATGGCGTCCGAACGAAGACCAACCAGCATTGTTACTTTTTGGTAGGTTAGTTCTTGAGTAACATAGGCAGCGATATTTTTGAAAGACTCCAATTGGTCAAATGTCAATTTGCCACGCTCCCTAATGAGATTGTCAAAGCGCCGACGCGTATCGTCTTGCGCTTCCACGTCCATACCCAACCGAAAACGATAACTGATTAATTCGAATTTTCGAGAAAATTGGTACTGAAAACTGGCCCCCATAAAGGTTCGATTAATAGTTCCTGCCCCAGCAGCTTGAAAAGCAAGATAATTAGCAAAATCACGTTTAGTCCCAAAAGCTCGTGCAAAGATTAAGTGATTGCCCATCGTTTTCTCAAATGTGATTCCTATACGCCCCTGTGCTACTGATTCTCCTGCCAGAAAACGTACGTTGTTGGGATGTGCCTGACGGCGATTGTCAGTAGCTTGTTGCAAAGTAAGTCCGCCTGGATCGTCGGCAACGGGGCTATTACCGTAGTTAGCCAAAATCGAAAGCCGTGTAAGAGAATCAAAATCATATCGGAGTTTCAGGTTCAAAATCGTGCTTTCCATGTGGCTTAGTACACGATAGCCTTCTGATTGATTGCGTGTAGCAATAAAAACGTACTGAAATTTCTTTCGTTGAGCCCCCGTTTTAAAGCGATAACTGCGCAATCCATACGAGCCTACGGTAGCTTGCCCTTCCAATAATCGCATTTCGTTAGCATTTTCCGTTTGGAAGTTTAAAATTCCTCCTGCTGCATTGCCATATAAACCCGAAGATGGTCCTCGCATCACTTCCAAACGCTGCATCGCTCCCATGTCCAGATTGTCCACATCAGCTTGCCCATCAGGAGTTGACTCAGGAATACCATCAATCACCAAGCGAATGCCACGAATACCAAAGGCAGCCCGAGCGCCAAATCCTCGAATGGAAATACGAAGATCTTGGCTGAAATTGTCGGGGTTTTGAGCAAAAAGACCTGCCACACCTCCCAAAGACTCAAACAGTGACAGTTGCGGTTGTCCAATTTGGATGCGCCCCTCCCCCAAAACTGTCAAAGCGGCAGGCAAACGTTTTTCGTTGATTTCGAGGCGAGTAGCACTTACAGTAACAGGGGCAAGTTGACGAATAAGCAATGTATCATTGGCTTGTCCCCACGTTTTCATACCGATAGAAAGCACAATTATAAAAAATAAACCTGCCCTCACATTTATACTTTTAATGGGCATCGTACGTTGGTTTTGTATAGAAAAAATCATAAAATTGTCAGGATTTCTCCAATATAGTGTGAATAAATGACCTAATTTTTATAACCTTCCTTTTTCATGAATACTTTCGATATTTCAACCCATCTTCAATCAAGAAAGTTAGAGTTAATTGTCGAAAACCGCACGGCTTACACGCTTGATAGTGCCGAATTGAATATCTACGAAACTCACCATATTGCCAAAAATGTAGAACTCACTTTCGATAATCCCGTATTGGCAAGCATGATTCGAGGCAAAAAAGTAATGCACTTGTCCAACGCACCTTCATTCGATTTTTTCCCTGGTGAGTCTGTCATTGTACCCGCACATCAAACCATGAAAATTGATTTTCCCGAAGCTACTGACCAAAATCCAACACAATGTTTGGCATTAGCTATTTCTCCAGCAAAAATCAGGGCTTTGGTTGAAACCCTCAACGAACGTGCACCTTTGGTAGATAACCAAGAGGGATGGCAATTTACAAACGATACTTTTTATTTTACCAACGAACAAGCAATTCATCAACTGATTGGACGGTTGATTTACATTTTTACCGAAAACAATGCTGCCAAAGACTATTTTGCCAATCTCGTTTTACAAGAACTTATCGTTCGGCTCATGCAAACCAAAGCACGCATGGTGTTGACAACCAACCTACAACAACTGGCCAATACCAATCGCCTTGCGTATGCCATTAAATACGTACAAGAAAATATTCATCGAAATCTCACCATCCGCGAATTGGCCGACAAAGCCTGCATGAGTGAGCCAAACTTCTTTCGTTGTTTCAAACAGCAATATGGCATTACCCCCGTAGAATACATCAATCAACAGCGTATTCAATTGTCAATGAGGCTATTGAACAATACTGCGTATAGTATCTCAGACATTTGTTTTGCCTGTGGTTACAACAACCTCAACTATTTCCTGAAAGTTTTCAAAAAAGCAACGGGTGATACTCCTGCAAGTTACCGAAAGAAAATCATCAAGTTTTGATGTATAGAATAAGAATACCATAAACTCGCTTAAATCTTCATTCTTATCGCTGTTTTATTCTCGCAGTTCTTACCAGAAAATCCAGTAAATTAAGCTAAAAAGGATAATCACCACCAAAGCGCCGTAACGGAATGTGGGCGTTACCTTAAACCATTCAGACCGTACTTCAAACGCATTGGCTTGGTTTTTTCCCTTCGATTGTGCCAAACTAATAGCTATATGTACAGCAGAGCAAATCCAAAATACCACACCCATACGGTTAAGGAATGGAAAAGCAGGATACATATTTTCAATCACCGCCGACAACGCAATACTCAATACCGCCGCTGCCAAAGCACCGTTAGCAGTAGCTTTTTTCCAAAAGAAACCTAAGAGGAAAATACTCAAAATACCTGGTGAAATATAACCTGTATAGACCTGAATGTACTCGAAGGCTTGTCCGAAATTAGCCAGCAATGGACTCACTATTAGCGCAATGATAAAGGCCACAACAATAGCCACCCGACCTGTCCAAACGGTTTGCTTTTCGGTAAGATTCTTATTGAAAAATTTCTTGTGAATGTCGAGCATATAGATGGTCGATATACTATTGGCTTTTCCTGCCAAACTTGCCACAATGGCTGCTGTCAATGCTGCAAACGCTAATCCTTTCAAACCTACAGGCAACAAATTCAATAACACTGGATACGCATTGTCAGGTTTTACAATACCATTTTGAGTAATGCCATTCACAATAGACGTATCGGCATTTTCCTGAAACAATACGTAAGCCGCCAAACCAGGCAGTACCACGATAAAGGGCATCATCATTTTCAGGAAAGCGGCAAACAATACTCCATTTCTGGCGGTACTAATATCAGCACCGAGGGCGCGTTGCGTCATGTATTGGTTACAGCCAAAATAGTTGAGGTTATTGACCCACTGCCCACCGATGATAAACATCATGATACCTGGCAACTGATTGTAGGCATCAATAAAACCACCGCGACCATCGTGCACCTGATACTGCCCCGGGGTAAAAATCATGTGCAGATGACTATCTGCTTTTTCTCGAATCAAGCTCAACCCTTCAAATACACCTGACCCTGACCCAACTTTGTCAGACAATAAATCTAAGGCTAAATACGTGGTAGCTAAGCCTCCAAAAATCAAACAAACAACCTGAATTACATCAGTATAGCCAATTACTTTCATCCCGCCCAGTGTAATGATGACGGCAAAGGTGGTGAGGAAAATGGCGCAAGGCATAAAAGCAAATCCCGTCATTTTCTCCAAGCTCAAAGCCCCTAAGTAAATAATGGATGTGAGGTTAACAAAAATGTATAAAAACAACCAAAAAACAGCCATAATCGTCGCCAAACGCTCATTATAACGTTTAGAGAGGAATTGAGGCATGGTGTAAATCTTGTTATTGAGATACATAGGTAAAAAATACACCGCCACAATAATAAGCGACACACCTCCCAGTAATTCATAGACTGAAATGGCAATTCCCAATTGAAATGCCTGCCCACTCATGCCGATAAATTGTTCGGCAGAGATGTTGGAAGCGATAATAGAAGCACCGATAGCCCACCAAGTCAGCGAGCCTTCAGCCAGAAAGAAGTCTTTAGAATCGGCGGTTTGCTTGCCTTTGTGTTTATACACCCAGTAGCCGTAGCTTGAGACAATCACAAAATAAACCAGAAAAATAACGTAGTCAAGGGTTTCGAGTCCGAGGGTCATAGGAAAGGGAAAGTGAGTGAATGAGAGAGTTTGAGAATGAGTCAATGTTTAAATGTCGATTTCTGAGTGCAGAATGTCGAATCTTGATTAATATAACTCGACACTTTGCATTCTGAAATCGACACTTCTATCAGCATCCTTGCCCGTAATAGGCATTTTTGCCGTGTTTGCGTTCAAAATGTTTCATGCGTAAAGTGTCTTTAATGCGAGGGGTTTCAGGATTAATTTGTAAGGTCAAATAAGCCATACGGGCAATTTCTTCCAGTACAGCTGCGTTATAGACCGATTTTTCCGCAGTTTTTCCCCATGTAAACGGTCCGTGGTTTTGGAGTAATACCATTTCCATCTCTTTGTGTGAAATTCCTTTAGCCTCAAATACACCAAAGATTTGATTTCCCGTTTCGTACTCATAATCTCCCTGAATCATTTCATCCGACAACACAGACGCACACGGAATATCTTGGTGCGTATGGTCAGCATGGGTCGTTCCGAAGATAGGGATGTCTTTTCCTGCCTGCGCCCACGCTACGGCGTAAGTGCTGTGCGTGTGCGTGATACCGCCGATGTCATTCCATGTTTTATAGAGTAACGCATGCGTTTTTGTATCTGATGAAGGCCGCATTTTTCCTTCTATCACCTTTGCATCGTAGTCCATAATAACGATGTCTTCGGGCTTCAAAAGTTCATATGGAACACCGCTGGGTTTAATGGCAAAAACAGCCCTCTTTCTATCTACTGCACTTACATTACCAAATGTAAAAAGCACCAATCCCAACTTGGGCAGTTGCATATTTGCTTCGTAACATTCCTGTTGCAACAGCCCCCATTCCCCCAATGGGGGTTTAATAATGATTTCCATAGCCGTATGCCCCGCAGGGAGTTTAATGATGACTTTATTTTGTTTTTTTAGAATCAATACCCGATTCCCTATTAGGGGTCAGGGGGCTACTTAAACGCCCCTTCACCCCAACGCAATTCATTCTTCAATTGGCGAATGGTGGTATTTTTATCAATTACAACCAATTCTACATTAAACATTTCCGCCAAATCTTCGATATACTCAGTAGTAAGGTTTTGGCTGTAAGCCGTATGGTGCGCTCCGCCTGCCAAAATCCAAGCCTGCAAACCAACTTCCATACTCGGTTGTGGTTTCCAGAGCGCCCGTGCTGTGGGGAGTTTTGGAAATTCTTCGGTTACTTCTACAGCTTCTACTTCATTAACTAATAAACGGAAACGATTCCCCATGTCAATCAGAGAAACATTGATTGCGGGACCTGAGGCGGCATTAAAGACCAATCGTACAGGGTCTTCTTTTCCTCCGATTCCCAACGGATGCACTTCACACTTTACAGTTCCTTTGGCTATGGAAGGGCAAATTTCGAGCATATGCGAGCCAAGTACCATCGGATTAGTAGGATCAAAATGATAGGTATAATCTTCCATGAAGGAGTTACCTCCTTCCATGCCGCTTGCCATCACTTTCAAGGCACGAACCATAGCCGAAGTTTTCCAGTCGCCCTCACCACCGTAGCCATAGCCTGCGGCCATCATGCGTTGCGAGCCGATGCCAGGGAGCTGACGCATTCCGTGAAGGTCTTCAAATGTATTGGTATAGGCCGAAAAACCACCTTCTTCCAGAAAGGCTTTCAGCCCCAATTCGATACGAGCTGCCTCTACTAATGATTGACGCATAAAACCGCCATTTCTGAGCGAGGGCATCAGTTCGTAGGTATCCTCATATTCTTGCATCAACGTAAAAATATCGGCTTCCGAAATTTGGTTGATATACTTTACCAAGTCCCCTACTCCATGCGTATTGACCGAAAAGCCAAAAGCCATTTCAGCGGCTACTTTGTCGCCATCTGTAACCGCCACTTGGCGCATATTATCGCCAAAACGTACTACTTTCATGGTTTGCATTTCGTACTTGGCCGCCGCTACTCTACTCCACACATTGATCTTTTGGAGTACGTCAGCCTGTTGCCAATGTCCTACGACCACTTTACGGTTCAGGTGCATACGAGACATGATAAACCCAAATTCCCGATCGCCATGCGCCGATTGATTGAGGT
>JBDHXS010000072.1:0-15725 GCA_039810845.1 Runella sp.
AATTATACTGCTTACGATAAATACCTGTTAGAGTTGAACTTCCGTTCTGATGGCTCCTCCAAGTTTTTGCCAGGCAATCAGTACGGATTTTTTCCTTCAGCTGCGCTTGGATGGCGTTTTACAGAAGAATCCTTTATCGGTGCTTTCACCAACCGATACCTGAACAGCGGTAAGCTTCGACTCTCTTACGGTAGTCTCGGAAACAATAGCGGGGTGGGACGATATGAGCAACAATCGACCTTGGCCGCTGCTAATTACATGATTGGCGGAAGTATTGTAAAGGGATTTGTCAACCGAAAACTGGTGAATAGAAATCTTTCATGGGAAAACACCAGCGTCTTTAACGTCGGCCTTGATTTAGCCTTCCTCAACAACCGGTTAACTGCTGAAATCGACTATTACAATCGTTTAACCACCGGTATGAACCGCCCTTCAGATATGTCGCTTCTACTTACTGGAGCCTACGATGCGCCTCGTAAAAACATCGGGAATCTCCGTAATAAAGGGATTGAAGGTAACCTTACTTGGAGAGACAGAAAAGGAGATATCAATTATCTGGTAAGTGTCAACGCATCCTATAACCGCACTAAACTCGAACAATGGAATGAGTTTTTGAGCAGAACTTCGCAAAACTCAGGAAATCAGGCTTTTATTGGAATGCCTTATGGGTTTTTATATACCTACCAAGATTTAGGAATAGCTCAGACTTGGCAGGATGTGTACAATGCGACTCCTCAGGGAGCTTCTCCTGGAGATATTCTCCGCAAAGATGTGAATGGCGATGGTAGAATTGATGACAACGATAAAGTAGCCGATCCCAATATTCAACGCCTTCGGCCTACCACCAATTTCTCTTTGAACGCGAATGTCTCATGGAAAGGATTTGACGTTTCGTTGTTGCTGCAAGGAGCTGCGGGCAGGAAAGATTTCTGGATTAATGCCTACAACAACGTTGGGATTGGCGCACAACGATATGCTTTCAACGAGTTGCATTTGACCAATCCTTGGTCACCAGAGAATCGTACTGGAGGTTGGCCAAGATTGAATGGAAATGCCAACCGAGAAGAAACTACTTTCTGGCTTGACAACCTGAATTATCTGCGTGTAAAAAACCTTCAGGTAGGATATACCGTACCTACTTTGTTGCTAAAAAAAATCGGTCTTAGCAGTTGCCGCCTCTTCCTTTCGTCTGAAAATCTGAAAACGTTTACCAAATACCGCGGTTTGGATCCTGAAATGCAAGGCAACAGAAGCGATGCGTATCCTTTGACCAAATCCTATTCAGCTGGTATCAATATAGGTATCTAAAACTTTATGAAGATGAAAAAAATAACTTCAAAAATAGGTGCAGCGTCGGTTCTTGCGGTTGTACTAACAATTGCTAACTCGTGTACACCAGAAATACTTAAGCAAGACCCGACTACTGAATTGGGAGCCAATGTGTTCTGGAAAACAGAAGACGACGCTACTTTTGCTTTACAAGGTGCTTATTCCTCTATTCGCCCATTGTTTGACCGTGATTATTATCTGGATGGTCATGGCGAATACGTTCGGACAAGAGGCACAAGTGCTACCAGTGGGAACCTTCGATTGGGAGATGCTTATCAAGATGGGAACTTCAACCCATCGGGGTACGGAGGAGCATTCGTTAAAATGTGGCGTTATCTGTATGGGGGGGCCAACCGTGCCAACTATGTAATTGAAAACGTCAATAAAATGATTCAAACGGCGAGTCCCGCCTCTAAACCTAAACTTGAAACGATTGTAGGCGAAGCAAGGCTCCTACGTGGCATGGTTTATTTCCGACTTATCTCTATGTGGGGAGATGTCCCCTACATCAGTAAAGTGATTAACGATAACGCGGAGGTTTCTAATTTGTCACGATTGCCCATTGCTCAAGTAAAGGATTCTATCATGGCTGATTTTACCTATGCCTTCGAAAAGCTTCCCGTCAAAGGGGCTGCTACGGGTCGTGCAGGAAAACCAGCGGCATTGGCGTTTCGGGGTAAATTACAGCTTTATTGGGCCAGTTGGAATAAATTTGGATGGCCCGAATTGGATACGTTCAAACCAGATGCCAATGCCGCTACGGCCGCTTACACGGCCGCTGCGGCAGATTTTAAGGCCGTCATTAACAATTATGGGCTGACTCTTTTCCGTAACGGTGACCCTGGCGAAATTGATTCTCTGGGTAAAGCCGATAAGTTGCCTAATTATTATTACCTCTTTACACCCATTGCTAACAACGACGCAGAAATCATCATGGGTTTTACACATGGTGGAACAGGAACTGGACAGGGAGAAGAACTGATGCGCGATGTGGCTGGACGTTCTCACGAAGGCTCTCAGTGTTGGGTATCGCCTAGGTATGAGATCGCAAACAGATACCAATCTACGATTACTGGAGATTTTGCGCCTAAATTGATTCCGATGAATGCAGCCAATGCAGGTGCCAGAACAGCCCTAAACTCAGCTGTAAATCCCAATAGTTACAAAAACCGAGATTTCAGGATGAAATCTTCTATTATGTGGGATTACGAAGTGAGTGTGGGTATGAACTCGTTGAAATCAACAGGGTGGTGTCCTTTTATTTATAAGACTTGGAATGTCCCTGTGGTCATTGATGGTGTATCTTACATTACCTACAATACAGATGGCAGTAATTCAGGATATGTATTTCGTAAATTCCTGAGAAACTATGCTGGCCAAGGGCGAAGCGATGGCGATTATAATTTTCCTGTTATGCGTTTGGCCGATGTATTTCTGATGTATGCAGAGGCTACCAATTTTGTGTCGGGACCACAGGCTGATGCCATTGCGCTGGTTAACCGAGTTCGCCGTCGTGGTAATCTACCACCTTTGAAAGCAGACAAAACAGCCAATGCAGACGCCTTTTTTGCGGCCATTGAGCAGGAGCGCATTATTGAACTTTTGGGAGAAGGACAACGCGGATTTGACCTTCGCCGTTGGAGAGCATTGGAAAGAGTATGGGGCCCCCCTCAGGGTTTAGGGGTATGGACGATTGATACTCACGGGGCAAATATCAGCCAATACTATCAGAATGCGTCAGAGTTGGTTTATCAGCAGGCTTACATCTTCCGGATTCCAACTGCTGAGCGTGACCGTAATCCGAACCTAAGCCAAAATAGACCTTGGTTATAATTCATGTCTTGGATTTTTACAACCAATAAAAAAGAAATACAATGGTAAAATATATTAAACTAATGAGTACGCTATTCTTTACATTGGCACTCGTGGCCTGTAAGGAAGAATTTCCCATCGACGAAGACGGGCTGCTCATCACCACCAGATCACAATGCTACGTGAGTAATTTTGAAATGCTTGGTTCTGATTTTCAGACAGTAAGGACCAAAGCCGCTGTGATAGATACGGTAGCACAGACCATAAATGTAGAGGTGTTGTACGGTACAGACCTTAAAAATCTGTATCCGCAATTTTCTCTCGTAACCGATGCGAAACTTGATCCGAAAATTACCGGTAAAGTTGACTTCTCAGATTTGGCTAATCCGAAAAAATATACGGTCGTTTCCGGAAATCGTAAGGTCAGGAAAGAATACACGGTAAATGTGAGTGTTCAGAAACTGTAATCATTTAATTCAATGAAAATCATGAAACATAAATTATTGTTTTGCCTCTCGCTTCTATCGTTGGTGGTGTTCATGTCAGCCTGCGAAGACGAGAAATACGCAATACCTACGTTGCCGCAAGAGCTTCGGAATGATGTTATAAAAAGAACGCTGGGACCCAATGTAGTTGGATTGAACATTGAGTTTGCGTATGGTATTGCCATTCCAAAATCATTGGGTAAACTGGTTTCAGCTGAGGTAGAAGCATCTATTGCTGGAGCCGAAGCGACCTATCTTGATAATAAATCTTACTCTACCAACGGCAGTGGTCAAGATGTAGGCGTTGAAGTGGGAAGCAAATCGGTCAATAACGGAAATAAAACAACGGTCACTTTTACAAAGGATACTATCGCGGCTACACTCAGGTATTTTTATCGGATTCCAGCGGCGGCAAAAGGCAAGGAAGTAAGTTTTAAATTTTCGGCCACAGCAAGTAATGGTCAAACAGTATCTTATTCGATGGGGCCTTACAAAATCGCTGAGATGGATATGGTGCTAGACCTTACGGTAAAAGATAACGACGCTTCGTATATTTCTATTGAGGATATGGCGGTGTATAATGCTGCGGCCGCGGCAACCAATGCCGCCAAAATTGACTTGGTTTATTTGTACCGTGTCATTCCCAATATCACTTTCACCCATGCGCTGGTAGCTCCTTCAGCCAAGACCTATCTTCCAGGTGTGACACTACCTGCTGGTGTGAATAGAAGTGCTAAAATTAACAAGGTTTGGGCTTTGCGAGACTTCCACTTGGCAAGGCTACAATATGGGATTTATATTGATGACATAGATTTTCAACAACTCGATTTGTCAAATTCTCCAGATTATGCTATCAATTTGAGAGCAGAGTCGGGCGTATGGGTAGAAACCGCCGATGGCAAATATCGGGCCTACATCTATATAAATTCAATTGATAATACTGGAAAGAGTGCCAGAATTAGTATCAAAAGATACACAATGAAGTAATGGTATTGTGTGGTCAGTGGAGACGCTGACCACATTTTTCCATCGTTCTCAAGTATCATTACATCATGCCCCGTGCTTTCAATTCCAAATACTTGTTCACTGTATTGGCATTCAGGTCTTTAGGTGCGGTAAGGATAGATTGAATGCCATATTGTTCCAGTTCTTTTACAATGTGGTGCTTTTCGTAAAAAAAACGCTCAGCTATGGTTTTGAGATAGATGTCTTCGGTATTTTCGGCAGGCATTTTGAGTAATAAAGAAGTCTCTGTATTCTCAAAGAATACCACAATCAGCAAATGGGCTTTGGCCAATCGTCGCAAAAAGGGCAACTGTCGGCGCATGGCATTGACGGTCTCAAAATTGGTAAACAACAACAGCAAGCTTCGTTGTCTTACATGCGTTTTTACGTACGAATACAATGTTTCGTAATCACTTTCCAGATAACGCGTTTTTTGTTTGTAGAGTGTTTCCAAAATTTTCTGCATCTGTCCTGCTTTGCGCTCAGCAGGCAAAATTTGACCAATTACTTCCGAAAAGGTAATCAGACCTGCTTTGTCTTGTTTGATTAGCGCAATATTACTCAGCACCAACGTAGCATTGATAGCATAATCTAACAACGTTAGACCTTCAAACGGCGATTTCATCACACGCCCTTTATCAATGAGGCAATACACCGACTGTGAGCGTTCATCCTGAAATGCGTTCACCATGAGGTCATTACGTCGAGCAGTTGCTTTCCAGTTGACGGTTCTGATGTCATCACCCAATACATAGGGGCGTATTTGCTCAAATTCCATGCTATGCCCCAATCTCCGTATGCGTTTGATACCCAACGTAGTAAGTCGATTGGAAATAGCCATCAATTCATATTGCTTCATTTGCAAATAAGACGGATATACAGCCACCATTTTGTTTTGAGAAAATTGATAGCGCCGCTTGATCAATCTCAACGGGCTTCTCACAAATACATTGACGGCCCCAAAACTATATTCGCCGCGTTTGGTCGGGCGCAGTTCATAACGCAATAGTTGGGTTTCATTCGGAACCAACTGTGCTTCAAACAATACATCACGTTTTTGAAACTGATACGGAATTTCGTCAATCACTTCCACGCTAATTTTGAATGAGTAACGATTTTCTAAATAAAGCGTAACAGGATTTAAGTCACCGTTGGAAAGGCGGTCGGTTACATCGCGGCGGGAGAAAAAACCTTCTTCTACTCTAAAAAGTAGTAAAATATCAATAAAGACTAAGAGAGCCGAAATCGCCGTTAGCAGTTTTGTAATGCCAAATAAAATTGGAAAAACATAAGCCAACAAAAATAAGGAGATAAGTCCGATAAGAACTCCCCAAAAAAGATTGGAGAAATAAAGATTGCGGATGAGTTTCAAGGGGCGTTTTGGTATTTGTTTATGCTAAATTTCAAAGACTCCTGCTCCTTCTCGGATAATTTCAAAGTCATCGTCGGTGGCATTAATAACTGTGGAGGGAATCAATCCACCCAAACCCCCGTCAATAACAATATCTACTTGGTGCTGAAAGCGTTCAAAGATAATTTCAGGGTCATTGGGATATTCCATGATGTCGTCGTCATAATCTTTGATAGAAGTGGTAATGATTGGATGATCGAGTTCAAAGACAATCTGCCGTGCAATCGGATGATTAGGAATTCTCACGCCCACTGTCTTGCGATTGGCCAATACTTTAGGCACGCGATAACCTGCTTCCAAAATAAATGTAAAAGGCCCAGGCAGAAGCCGCTTCATGACTTTGAAGGCCGCATTACTTACCTTGGCATAGTCGGCAATATGGCTTAGGTCATAACAAATAAAAGAGAAATCATTTTTCTGGGGTTTGATCCCCTTGATACGCGCGATTCGCTCCACTGCCCGAGCATTATGAATATCACAACCCATTGCATATATGGTGTCAGTAGGATAAATGACCACACCTCCATCGCGTAGGCAACTGACTACCTGCTGAATTTTGCGTGGCTCGGGGTTTTGGGGATGTATCTTTAAAAATTCAGCAGGCATTGAATGATGTTAACCGTTATCCGTTTAAGGTTATCAGTACTTTTTACAAACCTATCATTTTATTCGGATAACTGATAACAGATTGCAGATAACTTTATGTTTTACCGTTCCAACCGTACATAAGGAATCCCTTGCTGCATGAGAGTAAGCTTGCGTTGGCTGTACCATTTGGCATACCGCTGATAAAGCCAATTGACAGGCAAATGAAGGCGACACAACATGACGAGTAAATCTGTCTCCCAACCTGGATCTTCGATGTAGTTGAGCAGTTTACGAAATTCAGCAGCCTGTTTGGGATCTTCGGCTACAAAACACTTTTTGATAAACTCGCGAATGCGTTTGGCCAATAGGTCGTATTCTTCCTGCGAGCGGCTCAAATCATAGGCTTTGTTGCAAACTTCCCAACTTGATTTTAGCATAGAGTTTCCAACACGGTAAAATTGTGTTGCTAATGACCCTTCCAAGACGCGTTTATACATCAACACTTCATCTAAGTAGTAGTATTTGTAGTCGTGGGCTGAACGGATAAAAAAATCAAAATCTTCATAGCTGAGGTTTTCATCATAGCCACCTAACTTCATCAGCACCGATTTTCGTATCATGATGGTAGGCGTACAAATGAAGTAGCGACGCAAAATTTCTTTGTAAATATCGCCCGAAGGCACAATACCCTCTGCACGATTGTTTGCTCCAAGGGCATAGTGATACCCCAATTTTTTGCCAGAGGCATCTATATAAGCCGCATTGGAAAATACAACGGCATAGTCTTTAGTAAGCTTTTCGAAGGCGTTTACTTGCTTTTCTATGCGGTCGGGGGGCATGACATCATCGGCAGCCAAATCAATTATATATTTGCCCGTAGCTTCGCCTAACCCTTGGTTAAATGCTCGACAGAGGCCAATGTTATGGGTATTTCTCAAAAAAATAATCTGCGGATGCTGATCTACAAATTCTTGAATTACCCGCCGAGATTCATCCGTACTGGCGTTGTCAATCACAATAAGCTGAATAGATGAATACGTTTGTTGTATCACCGCCAACAAGCTTTCGCGTATAAAAGAAGCGTGGTTGTAGCAGGTACATATAACAGTCACTTCTGGATTCATATAGTCATCAAATCCTCTCCTTATAGGTAATAACGTTGTAATATTTGTTAAGTAAATGTAAACTAATAATTGTGATTACTCCCAAAACACGACCGACTTTTTAGTAAACGGTAAAAAATCTTCTCTTATTCGACATATTAAAACTGTGCCAATCTTACTATATTACCCTTGATTATGATTAAAATACTAAATAAGGAGCTGTAAATCAGATTTTTACTGAAACGTATCGTTTTAATTTTGTTTTAACCCAAACACATACAAAATTTTGGCACGATTTTCTCTAACATCAAAGGAGTGATGTAGAACAAACATCTTTCAATATTTATGGGTTAGGGTAGTACATAAATGCCGTGCCGTATTGCGTACGGCATTTATTTTTTAGGGATTCTGATTTTCTTTGCTACTCCTATTTTTTTATCATGTTTGGCTCGCCAAATACTAATATTTAATTCAAAGCCAAAAATGAGCAGTAATGCCACCAAATAAAACCAAATCATCAAGGCAATGATGGTTCCGATAGATCCATATAGTTTGTTGTAACTACCAAAGTGTGATAAATAATAGGAGAATCCGTAGGTAGAAAGGATGATAAGTAATGAAGCAACAATAGCCCCTAAATTAAAAAAACGCCACCCATGCTGAATTTTTGGAGCTAACCGATAAATACTCGCTACTGCCAATGTAAACGTAGCAAACATGACTACATAGCGGAGCGCATCTAACAAAAACACGGTAAAATGGTCGCCAAGAAGGATGGTGTTATGCAACCAATCTACGAGAAAACCGCCCACAATAATCACTAAAACCGCCAAAAATAACACAAAACACAGCAAAAGTGTAAGTATAATGGCAATGCCTTTGGTTTTAAAGAAACCTCTGTTTTCAGAGGTGTGGTCGGCCATGTTGAATGCTGTCATCAGGGCACTCATACCGTTGGTTGCTGTAATGAGTGTCAAAATAAAACCAAAAGACAAAATCCCACTTTGCTTTCGGCTAATGATGTCGTAAATAGTAGCAGCGGCAAATTCGTAGAGAGGCTCAGGCATGGCATCGTGCATAAAACTCATGATTTGCACTTCCATATTGGGAATCGGAATGTAGGGAATCAACGTAAACAAAAATAAAATGGCTGGGAAAATCGCCAATGTAAAGTTGTACGCGACTGCTGTAGCTCGTTGGTCAATATCATAAAGCAGAATTTTTTCAATCAACAACGTCCCAATATCTGCCAAAGAAACCGTTCCTGCAAAAAAGCGTCTGTGGTGCAGGAAGGTGTGAATTTGGCGCAGTCGTCGGTATTTTGATTTAGACCAGTGTTGGAGCATTCAGGCATTTTGATGGTTTCTGAGGCCGAAAATACAAAACTTGCCCTTAATAAATCTATGTGAATCAATTTTATTAAGAAGAGCCTAAAGCCCCATCATTAGTTTCTTATCTAATCATAGGGCTATCGATAATCAAAAGAAAAATGTCAAACTCAACCGTGCAAAAAACGGCGTACCTGGCGTAAAGTGGATTTCTTCAACAGGCGCAGCTTCACCCTGCAATCTACTTTCGGTGGCAAATTGAGTTTCTTTCCAGCGAGTATTGAATAGGTTTTGAACCGCTAAACCTATGTTGTATGCCTTTTTCGCGTAGTTCAATTGCATATCATTCACAAAATACCCTTTAGCGACGATAGAGTTATCTTCATTTGCTGGGCGGTCTCCGATATAGCGATAGCGCAATGAACCACTAAATCCTTTCGTGGTTTGCAGTGAAAGCCCGCCAACAGTCGTAAATGTTGGTGCCAACGGCAAGTAATTTTGGCCTTCCAATTCACCAATAGCGCGAGGTTTGGCGGTATTCAAGTCTATATCGGCATATAGATTTTTGGTGATTTGATAACGTAATGATACATCTATTCCCTGGCGGCGTGTTTTTCCGCTGGGCTCTACCACGCCTGCATCGCCCACATAGACAAATTCCTGTTGCAACCACAAATACCAGGCGGCAGCGTTGATAAGTAATTTAGGTACTGGCTTGAAAATAACTCCCAAATCAGAACCGTACGCAGGAGGTAAAATCTCTCGGCCGCCCTGCGGCACTACGACCCGGGTGTCGTTTGAGTGAAAACTTTTGCCCGTGTTCAAATACAATTGTACACGTGGATTGAAAGTATAGTAAAGGTTCAATTTTGGTGATACAATAGCTGCTGTGGCCTGTTTTGTCGTTATGGGAGTAACGAGTAAATCTTCATATTGGTTACGGAAAAAATCCAGCCGAAGACCTGCATTGATGAAAAAGCGATTGGATAACTGAATCAATTCATCGGCGTAAACAGCCGCATTGAGTTCATTGATATTTCCCAATTGAAGAGGGTCAAGTATCTCAGACCGATTTTTGGTGTGAGACAATTCCGTATTTTTTGTCAAATCATGACGGTATTGAACACCCAAGGTCGTAGTCCAGCGGCTATTACCTATATAGTTTTCCATTGAATAACTGCCGTTGTAACCAAACAGATTCCGACGTTCTTTCTGCCGAATCTGATCGCCATTGAGTGAATCTTCTAAGAAAAAGGTAAAGTTAGAGTACAATTCAAAATTATAATTGCTGTAAAACAATTGATTCTTGAACACGTGATTACGCGGCGTGACGGTAACCAACTGAAGATTTACATTCGTTCGACTGGTTTCGCCTCCTTCCGTGGGGTCTATCGAACCAAAAAAACCAATCAGGCCTGATTCGATGGCCCGGTCGGGAATCTGTCCTGAGTGATTCCATTTACTCCAAAATGTCGAACCCGTCAGCGTCAGATTGGTATGGGAGCCGAGGTGACCGTGGTACTTTCCAAGGACATTCAACCGATTGAAATTCTGTGGGTTATCAAAATAGGAATTGGTAAAGGAATACTCCGATGCGAGGTAGGCGGATTGATTTTTATCACGCCCCTTCCGAGACGTCGGACCGTGCCCAAGTAAATCTATTCCCGCTACGGCGCGAAAAGTATCATATTGTCCTCCTTCCAATTTCACAAAAGAGCGATCGAGCGCGTCGCGGGTACGAAAATTGGCCCAACCTGCGGTTGTAAAATTGCCTTTTTCAGTATTGTAAGGGCCTTTTTTGAAGTCAACGCCTTGTACCAATTCGGGAATGACAAAGTGCAAATCAGCGTAACCTTGCCCATGAGCGTGAGAAACCATATTGACTGGCATACCGTCCACAGTAAGCTGTACGTCGGTGCCATGGTCAATGTCAAAACCACGCAAAAAAATCTGTTCGGCTTTGCCTCCACCCGCGTGTTGACCGATAAACAATCCTGGTACCATCCGTAAGATTTCCTGCGAATTCACAATGGGACGAAGTTTAATATCTAAAGCACCGATGAGTTGTTGGTCGTGCGGTCGTTGCGACGAAACGATCACCTCACTCAACTCAACGGCGGCATTGGTCATCAGTGTTTTTACAGATGTCGTTTGGTCATCTTCCACAACGACTTCTATTACCTGTGTTTTGAAACCGATATAGGAAAGTTCAATTTTATAAGGAGCAGCTACCAATCCATCAAAGCGGTATTGCCCCAATTCGTTGGTAATAGTGGCTTTGCCCAATCCCGTTAGTTGAACATTTACTCCGCGTAGCGGCAACTTAGTAGTTTGGTCGTACACTATACCAGCTATACTGCCATGGTGAGCATATACTGTCGAGGTAATGAGTGAAAAAATGAACAGATAAAGTACGCGTTTCATATCACTAAGTTAGAGAAGTGGATGGATTTTTGCAACAAAGTTATGCCACAGCTGTCAAAGCGTAAACTTAGGATTTGTTTTCTTTGCCTGAGCAATTAATTTATTTCCTTCACCTGCATTGCCCGATGCCAATTCGATGGCTCCAGCTTTTTGAAGCAATTCAGGGTTTTTACTACCTGTACGCAAAGCGGTCTGAATGTGTTGCTGGGCCTGTTTGATGTTGCTTTCTTTAAAGTATACCCAAGCCAAAGCGTGATTGACATCAATATTCTTGGGCCTTTTTTTAAACTCTTTTAGTCCATAAACCAAGGCTGAGTCAAGTTGCCCGGCTTGCGTATATAGTTTACACATTTCCAAATCCACGGCATGACCGGATTGAGCATCTTCGTCGAGCATTTTGACTACTTCTTCGTATTTTTTCTGCGCTTTTTCTTTATCTCCCTGTAAATCATAGATTTCAGCCATTTCTTCGTGGAATGAGAATTCAGGCATGATTGCAGACGCTTTGTCCAGCATTACCAACGCTTTATCGTACTCTTTACGGGCTTTATGAACCCTCGCCAATCCACCTAAAGCAAAAGCATAGCTGGGACGCATGGCCAAAATTTCCTTGTATTGTTGCTCCGCATTCGCCAATTGACCGGTGGTTTCGTACAATTGTCCAAGAATATTTTTACTCCAACATTGGGGTTCGGAGCCAGGCAAGCCAGCCACAACGGCCAATTTCATGGCTTCAATCGAGCTTGGATATTGTCCATAAATCTCCCGTAAGTAAGATGCCCGCGAGTACGATTCCAATGAAGGTTTCAGCTGTTGCATCTTGTCTGACATGGCTACGGCTTCTTCGTAGTTGCCGAGTTCAACATTGGCATCCACCAACACACCATATACGTATGCATTGTTTGGATTCAATTGACGGGCTTTTTCGGCCAACTCGCGCGCTTCTGCAAACTGATGTTGCGACATTTTTACCGATGCTTTGAACGTAGTGGCTTCAAAGTTTTTGTAATCCATAGCCAATACACCATCCAATATCGTCAAAATGGCGGGGTAGTAATACGGATGCTCTCCCGTAATTCTGGCTTCGGCCAAGTAAATCATGGCTATCTGTAAACGGGGTTTTACATCGCCGGGGCTTTTCTTGATTTGCTGCTTGAGTTCTTCCACTTTTTCTTTGGTCTGCTGCCATTCTTCGGCTTTGGCCAGTTCGCCCCTGCGTTCATAAAGGGTAGGAATCTCCATATTTGGAGTAGAAGATGCCGTAGTTGTACTGCTCGCCTTTTCGTTTTTTGTACAGCTATTCTGAAGCACCAAAGTCATAAATGCAGGCAAATAAAGTAGAAAAGCCTGCTTTGAAATCCATTTCAAATTTTTCATAGTAATATTAGGAGGAGAATAATGTTGAATGTTTGACTGTTGTAATGAGTCAATAGTAAATGTGTGAATGACAGGGTTTTCATCACAATCCGCTTCACAGCCCCGCCATTCACAGATTTATAAAATTAGTGTCTGAGAATTTTTACGCTCTGACGACCAGTCGAAGTACTTACTTGCAGGATGTACTCACCTGATTGACGTCCTAACTTCATCGTTTGACGTTCAATCACCCGGGCCTTACTGATAATTTGTTGACCCACTAATTGTCCTTGGATATTGACCAATCCAATGCGCATTTCTTGACCTTCGGCCCCCGTTATTTCTACCGCTACTTCATCGTTGGTAGTAGGATTGCCTAACACTTTTATTTTTATTCCGTTCGACTCGTCGATTGGCTCTGCCGCTATCCGCAATGGTGCATTGGTTGGACCTACGTAGCCAGAGCCACGGAAACCTCTCCACGGATTTTGTTCGTAAGGAAATACCGCTTTCAAAGTAGTATCGTTTTTAGTGACCCCGGCATTGTACGTAAGTACGCTCAACAAATTCGGAGTTACTGGACTGGCCGACACGCCTGGTGTAAAGTCATCGTACCACAAACCAATAGCTGCCAATACAACGCCTCCCACAGCTTGAAGTTCAATCGTAGTTACGTCGTCTTCCAAACGGCGCCCGTTAGGGAAGCCATCCATGTTAGGAATGAATTGTAACGCGGTAGAGCCGTTATAAGCAGGGTCTGTTAAGCCTAATACCGCCGCTTGAACCAAACCCAGCGAACTGAATTTAGGGTCATTACGAGGAGTAGCAGGTACGGCCATGTTCAAGCGCAACAAGTCACCCAACGTTGGCAAGAAGTTGTTAATGAAAGGCTTACCCGCTGCCAATGGATTGCCAGCTTTGCCCGTAGCCAACTGATACGGAGGCAAGTTAGGAACTCCTGTGTAGAAAATAGGGAGAATATCCACAGCGCGTGGGCTTTTGTTATCAGGTAATAAAATACTTCCAAAAGCTGCTTCTGAAAGCGCGGTTCCGTTCAGCGCGGCATTGCCTTTCAAACCAAACAAGCCAGATTTACCGTTACGGAAGTCAAAAGAACCCAACGATTTTGTTTGAATACGCAAGGGAGTCAAGCCCGGAACCGCTGTTCCAAACTGCGAATCATCCATGTATAAGGCCAATTCAGGATTGGTAAAATAAGAAGCAAATTGTAAATCTTCCCCATAAGGAGAGGCTGCATTCCATTTGTCTTTCATTCCAATCGGAATAACCGCTTCGTTGGTCAAAGGCATTCCCAAACGTGACACCTGCACATAACCTCCATCATAACCCACATCTCCCCCTGAGTACAACGTTTTAATCATCTGACGGCTGGCAGAAGCATACACACCGATTACGTAATCAGGGTCAAGAATACTGGATGCCATGGCTACTGTTTTCTTATTTTTCTGCAATGTGGCTACGGGTACTTCAATCACAATAGAATGACAGTTGAACTTCGCCACGCCATCACGCCCTGTCGTTTTTCCACCCAAATCAAAAATACCTGCCAAATCCACAAAGAAAGGGTCGTCCACGGGGCCGCAGAAGATTTTTTCACCTGTGCTGGCCGTCATGATAGATTTTTGCACCAACTCATCATAATTGGTCGCACCCAGTCCAACGGTTTTGTTTTCGATAGACCGTGGTCCAATGTTGGGCGGAGGCACAATTCCGTTCATGACAATGGTAGAAAAACTCTTGCCGCCATCCATACTGCGTTCGCATTTGTAAGTAGTGTTGAGATTTTCTTTTCCTAAGCGAATGTTGAAAAAAGTAGTTGGGTCTTGGTTTTGTCGTTCAAATGTAAACCGATACACAATGTCAGCGCCAGCAGTCGCTGCGTTGTTGTCCACATAAACTTCATAGCGGATTCTTTCGCCAAACGAATACCAGTTGGGGCCACCAGCAGGATGCTGAAACGGAATATAGTTGGCAATCAACACGATGTTTTCCGCATTGGTTGGGCTCTTGAAAGCATACAAGTCGGTATTATCCGCCAATGGGTCATTGGAAATAAGGGGAGCTTCCCTGTGTGAAGAGGCAAACAATTGTGCGGTTTGTAAGCAAATCATTGCCATGAACCCCACCGAAAATAGAAAGTTTTTTATCTTTTTCATCTTTTTTGCTGTTGTAAATGGTGAAGTTAGAATCTTGCTTTGGTGGGGTAATCATATCCTCTCCACGGATTCTGAACATAAGGGAACATGGGTTTTAGCTCAATATCGTTTTTGGTAGGACCTGAGTTAAAGCTCAACACATTCACCAACCTTGGAGTTACAGGGCTGGCCGAAACGCCTGGTTTGAAATCATCGTACCATAACCCAACGGCGGCTAATACGACACCTGATACGGCTTGAAGTTCGATGGTAGTTACGTCATCTTCCAAACGACGACCATTAGGGAAGCCATCCATATTAGGAATAAACTGCAACGCGGTAGAGCCGTTGTAATCAGGATCAGTCAATCCCAAAACAGCGGCTTGTACCAATCCTAATGAACTGAATTTGGGGTGGTTACGCGGTGTAGCAGGTACGGCCATGTTCAGGCGAAGCATATCCCCCAGCGTAGGTAAGAAGTTGTTAATGAAAGGTTTGCCGACTGCCAGAGGATTACCTGCTTTGCCTGTAGCCAATTGATAAGGAGCTAAATTAGGAACTCCCGTGTAGAAAATAGGAAGCAAATCCACCGCGCGAGGGCTTTTGTCATCGGGCAATAACACACTTCCGAAGGCTGCTTCCGAAAGAGCCGTTCCGTTCAAGGCCGCATTGCCTTTCAAACCGAACAAACCAGGTTTTCCGTTACGGAAATCAAATGAACCCAATGA